>JBIIFR010000131.1:0-5256 GCA_044237215.1 Gaiellales bacterium | reverse complement strand
CGTCGTCGGCAGTGCCGCCGCGCTGGGACAGCGCGATCAGGCCGCCGGCCACGACCACCGCGGCCACGACGCCGATGATCAGGATCAGCCGGAGGTTGCGCTTCGACCCGCCAGCGCTCTTCTGGGGGCCCTTCTTGGGCGGGGGCGGGGTCTTTGCCTTGTCAACCATCGGTATTCCTCATCGTCGCGTGCGGACGCATCCTAGCGGGAGACTGCCCCGACTGGCCGGATCGCGTGTCGACTCACCGCGGTTGGTCGGTCGCTACGCGATGGTGACGTCGTCGCACAGGTAGACGTCCTGGATCGCGTTGAGGAGCGCGATGCCCTCGTGACGCGGTCGCTGGAACGCCTTGCGGCCCGAGATCATGCCCATGCCGCCGGCCCGCTTGTTGACGACGGCGGTGGAGACGGCGTCGTGCAGGTCGTTGTCGCCCGAGGCGCCGCCGGAGTTGATCAGGCCGGCGCGGCCCATGTAGCAGCCGGCGACCTGATAGCGGGTCATGTCGATCGGATGATCGGACATGAGGTTCTCGTAGACGCGCTTATCGGTCTTGCCGAACTTCAGGTCGAGGAAGCCGGGGGCGGCCGTCTCCGGCGCCTTCTGCTTGATGATGTCGGCCTGGATCGTGACGCCGAGGTGGTTGGCCTGGCTCGTCAGGTCGGCAGCCGTGTGGTAGTCGGGGCCGCCGTCCTTCGGCGAGAACGCCGAGTTGCGGAGGTAGCACCACAGCACCGTTGCCATGCCGAGCTCATGCGCAGCCTGGAAGGCATCGGAGACCTCCATCAGCTGGCGCTTGGACTCCTCGGAGCCGAAGTAGATCGTCGCGCCGACGGACGTCGCGCCCAGCTCGTAGGCCTGCTGCACGGACGCGAACATGATCTGGTCGTAGCCGTTCGGATAGCTGAGGAACTCGTTGTGGTTCAGCTTCAGCATGAAGGGGATGCGATGCGCGTAGCGGCGCGACACCGAGCCGAGCACGCCGAGCGTCGAGGCGACGGCGTTGCAGCCACCCTCGATCGCCAGCTCGACGATGTTGGCGGGATCGAAGTACTCGGGGTTCTTCGCAAAGGATGCGCCGGCCGAGTGCTCGATGCCCTGATCGACGGGCAGGATCGACAGGTAGCCCGTGCCGGCGAGGCGGCCGTGGTTGTACATGGCCTGCAGGCTCTTGAGGACCGGGTTCGGGCGGTCGGTATCGCGCATGACGCGGTCGACGAAGTCCGCACCGGGCAGATGCAGCTGCGCCTTGTCGATCGTCGTGCACGTATGCCCGAGCAGATAGTCGGCCTTGTCGCCGAGGATCTCGGTGATTCCATCGATGCCCGCTGCAGCCACGTTCCTAGCCTCCATTGAGATAGGCGGACAATACCGGGTCGCCCCGTCAGACGTGTACGCAGGCGCCAACGCGACCACCTGTTCGGTCTGAACTCCGGTGCAACGGGTTCGGCGGGAACGCCGCTCCATGGAGGTGCGATAGTCGACGTCTGACTGACCGGCGCGGCGCCTGCGACCGTTGGGGAGGGGCGCTCATATGACAAAGGGGTCTGGCCCCTCTGGTCACATCCGCACCCCGAACAACGCGTGCGCGCTGCACCGGCGCCGACCACTTAGGCGAAGTAGGTGTCCTCGTGCCGGTAGGGCGGCGCGCAGCAGCAGAGCAGGCGCAGCGGCTCGTGGGCGGTGATCTGATGCCAGGCACCCGGCGGGATCAGGATCCCGTCGCCGGGGCCGACCTCCCGCGTCTCACCGTCGAGCTCCATCGTGGCGGTGCCCGCGAGGATGAAGTAGATCTCCTCGGCGACGCGATGGTGATGGCGCACGGTGCTGCCGCCGGCGGGCAGGCTCGCCTCGGCGAGGCTCTGTTGGGCCGTCGGCGGATGAATCACGTTGAGGATCTCGCGGATCGTCGAGCCGTCGGCCGTGATGAACGGCTCGGCGTCGCGCTCCAAATTGCGGACCTGCATCAGCGGGCCTCCAAGTGGTTGAGGGCGAAGCGCGCCGCGCCGCGCAGCGCGCACTGGTCGTCGAGGATCACGCGTACCGCCATCTTCTCGAGCAAACCGTCGTAGCGGCCCTTGGCCTGGAACGCATCGAGGAACCCGCCGCGGCGCAGGATCGGCAGAATCCGCGGCGCGATGCCGCCGCCGATGTACATGCCGCCAGTGGACAGCAGCACGAGCGCGAGATTGCCAGCCTGCGCACCGTAGGCGCGGGCGAAATACTCGAGTGTGAGCACCGCGCTCTTGTCGGTATCGGCGAGCGCGGCGCGCGAGATCGCAGCGCTCGGATCGCCCGCCTCCATGGCTGCCAGCAGATCGGGCGTCGCGGTTGCTCGACCCGTGGCGGTGAGGAATGTCCAGATGGCATGAATGCCGGGTCCGGAGACGACGCGCTCGGCGCTGACGTGCTCCCACTCGGGCCTGTGTGCCCGTAGCCAGATCAGCAGTGCGCCTTCGTCGGCATCGCGCGGGCCGTAATCGATGTGGCCGCCCTCGCTCGAAAACGGGTGCCAGGAATCGCCGATCGCGACCATGCCGGCGATCCCAAGACCGGTGCCGGCTGAACACACGGCGCGATTGCCGCCGAGGCCGATGCGATCGGGTTGCAACTCTTCGATCTGGTCAGGCCCGAGCTCGCCGATGCCCCACGCGTTGGCGAGCAGATCGTTGAGCAGGTGCCCGTGCTGGTTGCCGATCGCCGCCTGCACCTCGGCCTCATCGACGGCCCAGGGAAGATTGATCGGGTTCGCCTTGCCCCCAACGATCGGCGCAGCGATGCCAATCGCGGCCGCTGCGACCGGACCGGGGTGATCGGTGAGGTACCGGCGCACCAACGCCTCGAGCGATGCCGATCCGGGGACGTCGTAGGTCTGCTGCTGTTCGAGAACGACGGCGCCCGGTCCGGGGACGACGCGTGCAAAGCGTGCGTGCGTGCCGCCGATGTCGCCTGCGAGAACCGTCGTCTGCGTCATCCGACGATCGCGACGCGGTCGAGCGACTTGAGGGCATCTTCATAGCCGAGCGGGGCGGAGTAGACGGTGTCGAGTGCCTCGCCGAGCATGCCGACGCTGCAGGCCGACCCACTGCCGGGTGGGATAGCGATGCCGGCGATGGTGACGGCCTCGACGGGCTCCGTGCCCGAGCCAGGGCGCAGGGTGACGTTGACGTTGGCACGCACGGCAATCCACGCGGCCAGCAGCATCGCGGCGGGCGACTGGACGTTGCCGATGACGTCGCCCGACGGTGCGAAGGCCAGCGTGCCCTGAGCGTGCTCAGCCGAGAAGACGGCGCTGATCCGGCGCCGCCAGTCGAGCGTGCGCAGCCAGGCAAGATCGCGCGAGGGATGCTCGAGCGCAGTTGCGTACGCGAAGCCGATCGCGCGGGCGGGGTCGGGATCGCGGTCGCTGTCGAACACCGTCACGTGCGCGGTGATTGCCAGCGCGGCCTCGATCCCGCCGTGGTCGTACCCGGGCAGCCACGCAACCGTCGGCAGCCCACGCGCAAGCAGCGGCGCCACGAGCGAGGTCGCGTGCTCTAGGCGGCTCAGGTTGGCCTTGATCTCGATGTCCTCGACCAGCACCTGCATGCCGGCATCGCCGAGCTCGATCAGACGCACGCGCACATCAGCATCGAGACGATCGGGCTTGTGCTCGACGAGCCGAATCATGCGCGCCGGGTGCAGCGCCGTCTCCTGCATGCTCGCCTTGTGTGCGTTGGCCTTGTGCGGATCGGGCGCGACGATCAGATTCATCGTGCGCAGCGACACGTGATCGCCGCCAAGGTGATCGGCCTGGCGCAGCAGCTTGGCGAGTGCATCCGCGACGACGTCAGTCGAGGTGCCCTCGGCGTGCCAGTGAAGCCCCTTGGTGGAGAGCTCCTTGATCTCGGTCGCGACACGCGTCACAGTCGCCGCCACTTCCGGCCGTCGGCGCGGATCAGCTCGTCCGCAGAGGGGGGACCCGGGGTACCGGCGATGTACGGCTCGAGTGGCACCTCGTTCTGCTGCCACGAGTCGATCACCGGATCGACGATGCGCCAGGCTTGCTCGACCTCATCGGCGCGCGTGAACAGCGTGGCATCGCCGCGCAGTGCGTCGAGGATCAGACGCTCATAGGCCTCGGGCGTATCCCGGGTGAACGTCTCGCCGTAGAGGAAGTCCATACGCACCGGACGCAACTCCTGCGCGACGCCGGGCGCCTTCGCCTCGATGCGCAGCGATGCGCCCTCGTTCGGCTGGATCGACAGCGTCAGCAGGTTGGGGCGGATGCTCTGCGCGACCTTGGGATCGGCAAACGGCTTGTGCGGCACGGGGCGGAACGCGATCGTGATCTCCGTCGAGCGGCGCGGCATGCGCTTGCCCGCGCGGATGTAAAACGGTGTGCCCGCCCAGCGCCAGTTGTTGATCTCAAGCTTGAGCGCCGCAAAGGTGTCGGTCGTCGAGGTCGGGGGCACGCCCTCCTCCTCGAGATACCCCGGCACCGGACCACCATCGACGTCGCCCGCGGCGTACTGGCCGCGTGCAGAGCCAACGCAACGGATCGACTTGAGCGCCTTCTCCTTCTCATCGCGAATCGAGTCGGCATCGAAGATCGCCGGCGGTTCCATCGCGGTCAGGGCGACAAGCTGCATCACGTGGTTCTGAATGACGTCGCGGATCGCGCCCGACTGGTCGTAGTAGCCGGCGCGCCCACCCGTGCCGAGATCCTCGGCAGCGGTGATCTGCACGTGATCGATGTAGCGGCGATTCCAGAGCGGCTCGAAGATGCCGTTCGCGAAGCGGAAGACGAGCAGGTTCTGCACCGTCTCCTTGCCGAGGTAGTGGTCGAGGCGCAGGATGTGCGACTCGTCGAAGGCGGCCGTCACCTCCTCGTTGAGCGCGATCGCCGACTGAAGGTCGTGGCCGAACGGCTTCTCGATCATCAGGACCGACTCGGGATCGGCACCGCGCGCCAGACCTACCTCGTGCAGCGACTGCCCGATCGGGCCGAAGAAGCGCGGAGCGACGGCGAGGTAGTAGAGACGGCGCGTGGGGCCACCGACGGCCTTGTCGCCCGCCGTCAGCTTCTCCTTCAGCTTGACGAACAACGCCGGCTTGGTGAAGTCGCCCTGGATGTAGTCGCAGCGCTCCAACAGGCTGGCGAGCACCTGCTCATCGACCGTGGTCCGGGAGTGCTGACGCACCGCGTTGATCATGTGATCCCGGAAGTTGTGCTCCGGCATGCGCGAGCCAACGCCGAGCAGGCGGAACCGCTCAGG
>JBIIFR010000130.1:0-5260 GCA_044237215.1 Gaiellales bacterium | reverse complement strand
CCGGCAGCGCGTCGAGTACCTCGTTGGCGTAGAGGAAGCCCGAGGCGGGCTTGAGCTCCGCCGGATGCTCGACCCAGCGAGCCTCGAGCCCCACCAACGTCTCGCGCTGGCGCGCCTGCAGGCCGCTGCTCAACTCGATCAGGACGAGCTCGTGCGAGATGCCGAGGGCCGTCAACCCCTCCGTCACGCGCCGCGCCAGGCCGCCGGTGCCCGGTCCGGCCTCCGTCACGCGGAAGCGCTTCGGGCGCCCGATCGCCTCCCACGTCGCGGCGGCCTCGGCGACGATCGCCGCGGCGAACGCCGGATGCGCCATCGCCGCGGTGGCGAAGTGACCACCCTGGCCGATGCCCGGACCACGCGTGTAGAACCCGCTCTCGGAGTCGAACAGCGCCGCCTCCATGTACTGCGCGAACGTGATCGGCCCCGCTGCGCGGATGCGCTCGACGAGTTGCTGCCGCAGCGAGCTCACGCTCGGCGCAGCAGCTCGCGCGTCAGACACGTCGGACCGCCATCGCCCTTCAGCGAGACGTCACCGCCCTGATACGCGTGCACCTCGATGCCCTTGGCCTCCAGCGCACGGCGGATCTTGGGGTTGCCGTCGAGGACGACGACCACGCCGGGCGCCGTGGCGAGGATGTTGCAGCCCATCGAGTGGTACTCATCCTCGTCGAGCGGGATGATCCCGATGCCGCGCTCCTGCAGCTCCTGGATCAGCGTGACCGGCGCCAGCGGCTCGAACACGACGGCGTGGTCGTGCGAGACCGGCGAGATGAAGCTCATCAGGTGCAGCACGTGCTCGGCGCCGCGATCGTGCGGCAGGTCGAAGCGCAGCGTCCGCGCGCCCTCGGCCGCCAGGATCTCGTCGAGCTGGCGGTGGGCCTCAGCGTTCGTGCGGTAACCGCGCGCCACGGCGAGCGTCTCGTGGTCGAGCCAGACCATGTCGCCGCCGTCGGCGGTGGCCGTGCCCGTCAGACGGCCGGCGATCGGGACGCCCGCGGCCTCGAGGTCGGCGACCATGCCCTCCCCCTCGCCAACGCGCTGCGGCTTGGCGGACTGCAGGACGATCGCGCCGTGGCCGCACACCCAGACGGGATCGCACACGTAGACCGAGTCGACGAGGCCATCAAGCGGCGCAGCGACGGTGACCTCGCAGCCGAGTCCCTCAAGCAGCTCGCCGAACGCCTCGTGCTCGGCCGTCAGCCGGGCCGGATCGGGCTCGCGCCAGTCGGCGGCGGCAAAATCGCCCGCGGTGACGGGACGGCGAATCAGGACGCGGCGCAGCGGATCGACCATCGACTGCACGCCGTAGCGCGGGGCATCGGACATGGCGGGAACCCTACTACCTCGCCGTGATTGCAGAGGGGCCAGGCCCCTTTGGCATCACGGCGTGTAGCGCTCGAACCCGACGGAGATGACGGCGGTCGCGATCAGCGCGAGCGGCAGCGCGATCTTGAGGCCGCGCGACAGGCGCGGGCGGGTTGCGACGTGGATGGCAGCGAGCCACATGACCACGAAGATGCCCATTCCGTAGCGCGGCAGGGCGAGGTACGTGCCCGCCAGCACCGGGAGGATCACCGCGAGCGACCCGTACAGCAGGTACTCGCCGGGCAGCCGCTTGCGAATCAGCC
Source organism: Gaiellales bacterium (assembly GCA_044237215.1). GTDB lineage: Bacteria > Actinomycetota > Thermoleophilia > Gaiellales > F1-60-MAGs149 > F1-60-MAGs149. The sequence continues at coordinate 3,632 of JBIIFR010000130.1, read as the reverse complement.
CCTCGAGCAGCAGCAGCGCCCAGGTCATCGCAAAGGCGGTGTCGACGATGTACATGAAACGCGAGGTGTCGTGCAGCCCGACGTAGAGGCCGTTGAGGACCGCGATCGGCAGGCCGAGCACGAGCAGGACGTTGATCCCACGCCCCCAGCCGGCGGCCTGCGCGGTCTGCGTGGCAAACGGATTGCCCGTGCGGTAGTAGAGGTACGCGCCGAACGCCACGTAGGCGAGCGGGAGGAGCAAGAGCGGCAGCATCCGCAGGGCCATCCGCCAGCTCGGGTGCCGGCCCTCGTCTTTCCAGATGCGCAGGGCGAGCGCGGGTGTCAGCAGAATCCCCTGTGGGCGCGCCAGCACCGTCAGCGCGCCGAAGATGCTCGAGCCGAGGGCCCAGCCGCGCTCCAGCAGGGTGAACGTGAGCACCGTCAGCAGCAGGTACAGGCTCTCCGTATAGACGGACGAGAACAGATACGCGACGGGGAAGAAGGCGGTCAGCCAGACGGTCGTGCGCGCGATCCGCTCGCCTGAACGACGGGCGATCAGGCGGTGCAGCAGCACCAATGCGAGCAGGAAGCACACCGTCGAGACGAGCATCCCCGCGACGAGGTACGTGACCGAGAGCGCCTCGGCGGTCTCGCGGACCAGCAGCGGGTAGAGCGGTGAGAACGCGACACCGTTGCCGTGCGCGACGGTCGGGTCGTAGCCATAGTCGGCGATGCGCTGGTACCAGATCCCGTCCCACTTGCCGAACGGGTCGAGCAGCGCGTCGAGGACGCTGGTGCCGTCCTCGCGGCGGGCGAGGCCGATCGCGCCAACCACGACGAACGTGAAGACGCGCGAGAGCACGCCGATCGCGAGCGGATAGCGCCAGCCGTCCAGGCGCGCCCGGGTGCGCGGCGCTTCGACGGCGACGGCGGCCACGGGAGCGCTAGGCGGACTCGGGCTTGCGCGCGATGACGGTGAAGATATCGCCGAAGCTGACGCCGACCGTCCGCTCGGCGAGGCCGATGCGGCTCAGCACGCCGCTGGCCAGCCGGCCGACCGTCGGCGAGTAGGCGTCAAGGCGCGAGGCGAGGTACGTCAGGCGGACGCGGCGGACGTGCGTGGAGACCTCGGCGATCTGGAAGCCCTCGCGGCGCAGCATCTCGCAGAGTGTCTGGCGCGAGAAGTAGACGAGGTGCATCTGCATGTACCACGGCCAGCGCTTGCCGAAGGCCTTGGCGAAGAGCGACTCGACGTCCATCGTCGAGACGGCGAAGATGCCACCCGGGCGCAGGGCGGAATGGATCGCGCGGATGTCGAGCGCCGGATCGGGCAGGTGCTCAATCACATCCCAGAGGGTGATCACGTCGTAGCCGCCCTCGGGCAGCGGCGCATCCTCGATCGCACCGCAGTGGACCTTGCCGTCGATCCGCGAGTTGGCGATCTCGGCGCCCCACCGCGAGGGCTCGACGCCCGCGACCTCGAAGCCGGACTGCTGGGCGAGCGTGAGGAACGTGCCGACGTGGCAGCCGACGTCGAGCAGGTGGCCGGAGCGTCGGTACCGCTGCACGTGCGCGAGGCTCTCGGCGAAGGTCTCGATGCGACCCTGCTCCTCGTCGATGTAGGACTGGTCCTCGACGTCGCCATAGTTCTCGACGACCGCCTCGTGATGCGGACGCGGGTTCATGTAGACGAGGTGGCAGGAGCGGCACTCCACGATGCGGCCGTGCTCGCCGAACGCGCTGGAGGTGCAGGTGTAGTGGACGCGCGGATCCGCGACGCGCATGCCGATCGTGTCCTCGATCTTGACGCGGTAATCGTCGGCGCCGCAGAGCGGGCAGCGCACGAACACCTCGGCCTTCGGGCGGCGATCCTGTGCCGTCGCCTCGGTGGTGTCCTGCTGCTGGTCCTTGCTCATCGTGGCGGCCTTCCGAAGCGTGCGGTTGAGATCGGTGAGGTGAACGGTCCGGCAAGTGCGCCGAGCCCGAACGGGCGGTTGATCATGCGACCGGCCACCCACCAGCCGAGGAAGGCGACGGCGATCCCGACGAGGATATCGGAAATGTAGTGGTCGGCGAAGTAGACGATGCAGAAGTACATCGTCAGCGGGTAGATCAGCATCACGTAGCCGAAGCGGCGCTTCCACGTCAGCGCGAAGATCGCGACGAGGGTCGAGTAGCCCGTGTGGAGGCTCGGTACGGCGGCGTACGGATTGGGCAGCATCAGGCTTTCGATGAACGACTTGCTCGCAGACACGGGTGCGGCCGCGGCCTGGGCGTAGCCGATCTTGGTCATCTCGGGCAGGAGTCCGATCTCGGCGGCGGCCCACGGCGGCGCGGCCGGGTAGACGAGGAAGATGAAGGCGCCGATCAGCGAGGTTGCAACCAGCGCGGTGGCGCAGCGGTAGTAGTGCTCGCGGCGATCGAGCCAGATGATGAAGAGCAGGGTCGGCGGGACGATGAAGTGCGCGCGGTTGAGCAGCCCGAGCACCTGGTCGTACCACTGCACGGTGCCGGTCCACATCCAGTCCTGCAGCACGACGGTGGCATTGCGTCCGAAGAAGATCACCTCGTCGAACAGGAGGTGCGGCATGTAGTACGGCTCGGGGTTGGCGAGGTGGGCGAGCCCGCGCAACTGCTCGTAGATGAAGATGGAGACGATCAGCGGCAGGAAGTCGCGAACGTAGCCCTTGCCGACACCGAGCACGAGTGCGGGCACGAGCAGGATCAGGAAGTAGCGGTCCGGTGAGAGGTAGACGCCCTTGATCAGGATCATCCCGCCGAGGCCGACCACGTACGCGAGGATCAGCGCGGCGATGCGGTTGCGGGTCCAGACGGGGTCAGGGCCGGGCAGGAGCGGCGCGGCGACGATAGCGCCGGGCGCGTGATGGGAATCGGACGGCACCAAGATCTCGTTCTCCGTCTCACAGTACTTCCCTTGCGACGGTTTGCGGCGCAGCCGGTGCACCGGGGTGTGCGAACCTGCAGGTGACGCCATGTCCACCGCCGCCGCCCAGCAGCTCGCCGCCCTCCGCTCCGCCGCCGGCGTGCTCGCGCCGCCGCGCGCCTTCATCGCGGTTGAGGGGCCGGACGCCGAGTCCTTCCTGCAGAACCTGCTGACCCAAGACCTCGCGGGCATCGGCGACGGCGAGTCCCGGCGCGCGCTGCTGCTGACGCCGAAAGCTCGGGTCTTGGCCGATCTGCGGGTCACGCGGCTCGCCGTCGAGCAGGTGCTGCTCGACGTGGAGCCGACCACCGCCGACGAGCTCGTGCGCCAGTTGACGCGTTACCGGCTGGGCGCCAAGGCGACGATTGAGCGGACCGATGCCTGGGCTCTGGTCTCCGTGATCGGCCCCAACGCGCCCGCCATCGCGCTGCCGGGGACGCGCATCGAGACGACGCTCGGCACGTTGCCGCGCATGGACGTGCTCGTGCCGACGGCCGAGTTGTCGGACGCGCTCGCCGCCGCGGCGGCAGCCGGCGCGGTACCGGTTACCGACGCCGCTGTCGAGGCGCTGCGCGTCGAGTCTGGCGAGGTGCGCCTCGGCCACGACGTCGATGAGCGCTGGATGCCGGCCGAGGTCGGACTCGTCGAGGCGACCGTCTCCTTTGAGAAGGGCTGCTTCCTCGGCCAGGAGCCCGTCACGCGCCTGCAC
>JBIIFR010000129.1:0-5298 GCA_044237215.1 Gaiellales bacterium | reverse complement strand
GCGACGACCACCTCGCCTTCGCCGGGTTGAAGCTCTACGCCGACGGCACGCTGACGGGCCTCACCGCCTACTTCGAGAGCGGCTACCGCTTCGACCCCTGCCACCACGGCCAGCTCTACCACGAGCCCGCCGAGCTGCGGCGCCTGATCCGTCGCGCGCACCGCTTCGGTCTGCAGACCGGCACGCACGCGCAGGGCGACTCGGCGATCCAGATCGTGCTCGACGCCGTGACCGAGTCGCTCGCCGATGTCGACCGCAAGGATCACCGCCATCGCATCGAGCACTGCGGTATGCCATCGCCCGACCAGATCCACCGCATTGCGGAGCTCGGCATCTACCCGGTCCCGCAGCCGACGCACGGGTACCTCGTCGGCGACGCGCTGCTCGAGGCGTTGGGCGAGAGCGCCAACCGCTACAACCCGTACGGCGAGTTCCGCGACGCGGGCGTGCCGATCGTGCTCTCCTCCGATACGCCTGTCTCCGGGCCCGATCCGATTGAGGCGATCTGGGCCGCCGCGACGCGGCAGACCCGCTACGGCTCGACGCTCGGTACTCCGGAGCAGCGGATCTCGGTCGAACAGGGGCTGCGCGGGTACACGATCAACGGCGCGGCAGCGACGAAGCGCGATCACGTCGTCGGCTCGATCGAGCCGGGCAAGCTGGCCGACTTCGCAATTCTCACGGGCGACCCGCTCGCCGTCACGATCGATGACCTGCGCTCGATCCGCGTCGAGGACACGTGGGTCGACGGTGCTCCGGTCGACTGGTCCCGGCTCTAGCCGCTCTTCGCCGCCGGCCCGTCGCGCCGGTCCGAGCAGCACGGCCGCGCAGGAGCGGGGTGGGGACATCAGCGGCAACCTCCGCGGCGATCGTCGGCGGGGCACTGAACACCGCCCGGGCGGACCGACAACGCTGCTGCTCCCACCGATTGCAGAGAGGAGCGGACTATGTCCCCTCAGCCTCAGCCGCAGCACCACCCCCTGCCGATCACGAGCCCGACCCGGCGCTTCGCCGTCGGCTTCCTGATCGGCATGTGCGTGATCGCCGTCCTGCTGTGGGTGGCCACGGGCTGACGTATCTCCGTCACGGCGTGAGCCGGACTGCTTGACGCAACGCGTATCCCCGCAACAATTGTTCGTGTGGCGCGCACGCCGCAGTTGAGGAGGGGGTGCCATGCGTATCGCAGTGCTAGACGACGAACCGTTCTTTCGGCACCTGCTCGTGCACTCGCTCAGCCGGGCGGAGGGCATCACGGTGGCAGGCGAGCACGACAGCGCGGCTGCGCTCCTCGATGCGCTGGCCGAGACGCAGCCGGACGCGGTCGTCCTCGACCTCGTGCTGGAACCCGGACAGCCGTTCGACAGCCCCACCGGCGGGCTGGCCGTCGGTATCGAGGTCCGTCGGCGTCTGCCGACCTGTGGCATCGTGATCCTGTCGAACCACGCGAGCGCCGAGGTGCTGCAGCGCGTGCCGCAGGAGGAGCTCGGCGGCTGGGCCTACCTGCTCAAGCGCCGTACCGACGACATCGCCGAGGTGGTGCATGCGCTGCACACGACGTGCGCCGGCGACACCATGATCGACCCCACGATCATCGCCGAGTCGGCGACGCCGGTACGGCTTGCCGAGGCGCTCAGCGCCCACCAGTTGCGCGTGCTGCGCCTGCTCGCGGGCGGGGCCAGCAACGCACTGATCGCCGAGGAGGTCGGCGCTTCTCCGAAATCCGTCGAGCACGCCATCAGCGGCATCCTCGACCAGCTCGCAATCGACGCCCGCGACCCGACGACGAATGCCCGGGTCACCGCCGCCGTCTCGTACATCCGCCAACTCAGCGCCACCGCGTGACACGACCGCGGGCCTTCCTGCGGACCGCGCTCTGCCGGATCCCGGGGCCGCATGGCTTCGGGTTGATTCCCTGGCTGATGCCGCTCCTGTTCGGGCTGGGCGGCGCCCGCGTGGTGACGGACGGCTCGCATCCGCCCGAGTGGCTCCGGCAGATCGTGATCGCCGACGTGGCGTCCTGGCTGGTGCAGGGTGCCGTGCTGCTGCTGGTCCGCCGGTACGCCCTGCGGCTGCCGCCCACCCCGCGCGGGGGGCTGATGGCACTGGGGTACTTCGCCGTGATCGGCATCGTCGGCGGTCTCGTACAGGTGCTGGTGCTGCGCTCGGGCGGTCTGCCCGATCCGCCTCCGTTCACCCTGCCCGAGTCGCAGCTCTTCATGGCGACGCTGACCTGGGTCGCGACCGGCACGATCGTCGGCATCGCGTTCTCCTGGCGTGACCAGCTCGCGGACTCGCTCGCCGCCGCCACCCGCCGCACCGAGGCGGCGCGCAGCGTGCTGGGGCGCTCGGCGGCACTCGCCCACCGGCAGCGCGCCATGGTCGCCCGCCTGATCCGCGAGCGGATCGTCCCGGGGCTGACTGCGACCTCCGCCGAGCTGCGCGCGCCGCATGACGCCGCAGCCACCGCACGCGCCGCCGACCGGATCGAGCACGTCGCGCGTAACGACGTGCGCGGGGTGGCGCACCTGCTGCACCCGCTGACCGCTCCGACCGACCTGCGCAGCGCCATCAGCCCGATCTGTCGCCTGTTCGATATTGAGCTGGAGCTGCTCCCCGCGGATGCCTCCCCCGTGGTCTCCGCCGATACCGCAAGCGCGGTGATGGTCACAATCGCGGAGCTAATGCTCGCTCGTGACCCGGCTCAGGGCCGGCCCCCACTGCGCCTCCAGATCCGCGAGACGCCGACGGGGCCGCAGCTCGAGTTCCCCGCCAAGCGGCACGCGCCGCTGCCCCTGCGGGAGCAGCACGAGACCGAGCCGTCCTCGTCCGAGGCGCCGCGCTGGTTCCGGATCGCTCCGGCCCCCTACGGCATGCCCTGGGTGGCGATCGCCGGCCTCAACGCCTTCAGCGTGCTGGCGGCCACCCTCGCCGCCGACACCGGACGCTGGGCCGCGACGGTGCCCAACATCGCCGTGATCACGCTCGGCACGCTCGCCCTCGACCGAGTCCTGCGGCTCCAGCGCGTGCAGCGACTGTCCGTGCGCGGCCAGTGGCTGGTGATCGGCGGCTGGGTCGCGACACTTGGCGCCGTGGCGGGAGCAGTGTGGGGAACCGCGATCGGCGGTGAGGCCGACTCGCTCGCCGTGCTCGGGCTGATCTGCGCGCTCGGCATGGGCCTGTTCCTGCCCGCCATGCGCGTGTGGTCCGCGGAGATCCGCCGACTGCGCAACCAGCTGATGCTCGAGGACCTCGACGCCGAGGCGACGACGGCCCGCCTGCGCGCCATCAGCTTCGAGCGCTGCACCACCGCCGCGGAGGGGCTGCACTCCGCGGTCCAGAGCCAGCTGCTCGGCGTGGCCGGTGCCCTCGGTAGCGACCTGCCCGCGGACCTGCTCGACACCGCGTACGCGCTCCTCGACGAGGTGGCGGAGACCACGCTGCCGACGATCGCCGCGCACCTCGAGGCCGAGGCCGGGCGCGACGAGATGCCCCTGCTGAGTGCCGAGGCGCTGGCCACGACGTGGCCCACGGCGCAGATCAGCGTGCAGGCGCCGTCCGAGCTGCCACCGACCGCGCGGAAGCTGCTCGACTCCGTGATCGTCGAGGCCGTTGGCAACGCCATCCACCATGGCGGCGCCGATGCGGTGGAGATCACGGCAACGCTCTGGCCGGGTGCCGTCGGTGTAACCGTCGACGACAACGGGTGTGGCATTGAGGATGGCGCAGATCAGGGCCTGGGCCTCACGGCGATCCGCTCAGCGGCGAACGAGTTCTCGTTGAAGCGGCTCCCGGACGGCGGCACGCGGCTGCGCGTGCGGTTGCCGTACCTCGCCTGACGGGCCAGCGCTTACGAGCGAGCGGCGATGGGCAGCTCGCCCAGCCGCGGCAGTTCGAGCCGTTCCCAGACGTCATCAAGACCAGTGATCAGGGCCTCGACGTCCGCGTCGGTGTGAAGCGGACTCGTGGTGATGCGGAAGCGCTCGGTGCCGCGCTCGACCGTGGGGTAGTCGATCGGCTGCACGTAGACGCCGTGGTGATCGAGCAGCAACTTGGCCGCCGCGCGGCAGCGCACCGGGTCGCCGAGGATGACCGGGATCAGATGGCTGTCGGTGTCGAGGGTCGGGATGCCGGCGGCGTCGATCAACCCGTGCACCTCGGCCACGCGGGCGTGCAGTGCGATGCGCTCGACGTCGCTCACGCGCAGGTGGCGGATGCTGGCGTGCGCGGCGGCGACGACGACCGGGGCGAGCGAGGTGGTGAAGATGAAGCCGGTCCCGTAGGAGCGGACGAGGTCGACCAGCCGTGCCGAGCCGGTGATGTAGCCGCCCATCGCGCCGATCGCCTTGCCGAGCGTGCCCTGGACGATGTCGATCTCGCCCTCGAGGCCTTCGCGCGCCACGATGCCGGCGCCCTCGGGGCCGTACATGCCGACGGCGTGCACCTCATCGACGAAGGTCAGCGCGTCGTACCGCTTGGCGACGTCGGCGAGTTCGGCGATCGGGGCGATGTCGCCGTCCATCGAGTACACCGACTCGAAGGCGACAACCCGGGCGCGCGAGGGATCCTCGTCGCGCAGCAGCTGCTCGAGGTGCTCGGCGTCGTTGTGCCGGAAGACGCGGACGGTCGCGCCGCTGCGGCGCATGCCCTCGATCATCGAGTTGTGGTTGTTGGCGTCCGAGTAGATCACGCAGTCGGGCAGCACGCTGCCGAGCACGGCGAAGGACGTGAAGTTCGCGACCCAGCCGGAGGAGAAGAGGAGCGCGGCCTCCTTGCGGTGCCAGCTGGCCAGTTCGCGCTCGAGCGCGACGTGCATCGCCGTGGTGCCGGAGATGTTGCGCGTTCCGCCGCTGCCGGCGCCGTAGGCCGCTGCCGCCGTGACGGCCGCGACGATCTCCGGGTTTGCCGCCATGCCGAGGTAATCGTTGGAGCACCAGACTGCGACCCTGCGCGTCGAGCCGTCCGGATCGTGCAGGAGCGCACTCGCGGTGCCGGGGATGCGCTCGATCTCGGCGAACGATCGATAGCGGCCCTCGGTCTTCAGACGCTCGATCGCGTCGTCGACGATACCCGAATAATCCACGCCCGCCACTCTAGCCGGACTCGCCGTGACGACCCTGAATCACCCGGCCGCCCAGGTCGACAGCGCGGCCCATCCGGACGGCGTGGTGGTGGCCAGGTCGTACAGGCTGAACCCGTTGGCCCCAGCGTCGCGCGCGCCGCGGGCGGCCGCGTCGAGGTTCGCGGCGGACAGGCCGCCGGCGAGCCCGGAAATCAGGTGGACGGGCAGCGCCGGGTCGC
>JBIIFR010000128.1:0-5301 GCA_044237215.1 Gaiellales bacterium | reverse complement strand
TCGTGATGCGCGACCAGGCTTCGTACGTGAACGTCGCGTTTGAGGCGAAGATCGAGCTCGTCGATGAGACGTACTGCGAGGTGCCGTTGAGCGATAGTGCCGTGTCGTCCGCGGCCTGCGCAGGCAGCGCAAACGCGCACGCCGCCACCAGCGTGGCGATGAAGGCCAACGCGAAGCGGGAGCACCGGGGTGCTCCGACCCGGAGTGCCGACGGGGCCTCCGGACAATCCCGGACCGAAAACGGCATATACAAGCCAAAACGGTAGGAGAAACCCCTTTCACACGTGTGCCCAACCCGCGAGGTCACCGCCGTTGTGGCCGCAGCAGCTGCCGTGGCGTGATCCGGCGCACATTCGCGCGCCCCGAGCGGCGTCAGCCGAGGGCCAGTTTGCTCAGCAGAAAGAGGTTCAACGCCAGGATGACAGCTGCGACGAGCACCGCCGCGGTGAGGCCGAGGCGACCGAGCCGGAACCGGCCCATCAGGCCGCGATCGCGGCTGGCGAGGATCAGGGGAATCAGCGCAAACGGGATGCCGAAGCTGAGGACCACCTGGCTGATGATCAGTGCGCGCGTCGGGTTGACACCGATCGCGATGATCGCGATCGCGGGCGCCATTGTGATACCGCGGCGCAGCCAGAGCGGGACCCGTGAGTTCCTGAACCCCGTCGATCGCCTCGGCATCGATTCCGTGTTCCCGAAGAGGTGTGGCCAACTTGCTCGGCAGCATCGCATCGAGAAGAAGCTTCAACCGGCGAGCCGCTCCAGCCCCGCAAGGTACGCGGCGCGCCCTTCCTGATAGGCCCGCTCGTTCGCCTCGACGAGATCGTCGATGTCGTCCGGATACGCGCCGTAGTACGCGATTGCGGCCTCAACCTGCGCCAGCGAACGTCCCGTCGCCTCCGCGGCAGCTGCGACGTCGCCGTCATTGCCCTTCACGGCATCGATCATCTCCCAGACCTCCAGCCCCGTCCCGCGGAGAAATGCACGTCGCACGGGGCCGTTGTCTGTGAAGTCGATCAGCGGGTGCTCGGTCATGCGCAGCGCCTCTTCGACCATCCGCTGGGCCAGCGTGCGTGGCGGCATACCTGCCAGTTTGGCCTGGAAGTAGAGGCGCTGGAGGGTGTCTTCTTTGAAGCGGAGGCTGAGTGGAGTGGCCATGCAGCGCAGTGTAGTGCAAAACGCTACACACGCGTGCGCGGTATCGTGCCGTCATGCGCACGCTTCGCTACGTGATCGTCGATGTCTTTACCGCCACGCCCCTCGAGGGCAATCCGCTCGCAGTCTTTACGGGCGGTGATGGACTTTCCGACGAGACGATGCAGGCGCTCGCCCGCGAGACGAACCTGTCGGAGACGACGTTTCTCCAGCGCGCTGAAGATGGCGGCACCGCCCGACTTAGAATCTTTACGCCGACCGAGGAGCTCCCGTTTGCCGGCCATCCCGTGCTCGGGTCGGCCTGGGTGATCGCCCGCGCCACCCCGATCCACACGATTGGTTTCGAGACCGGCATGGGGCTGATCCCCGTCGAGATCGAGCGCGAGGGCGGCACGTTGGTCGGCGGACGCATGACGCAGCCCGACCCGCTGATCGGCCCGGCCGACGTGGATGTCGACGAGTTGGGTCGCGCACTCGGCGTGCCGCTGATCGGCGAGCCGGCCAAGGCCGCGAACGGCATCAATCACCTGCTCTGCCCCGTCGCCGACGTGTCGAAGGCAACGCCGAACATGCAGGCGCTCGCCGAGTACAACATGCACAGCATCTACCTGTGGGCGCCGGAGCAGGACGGGATCATGCGCACCCGCATGTTCTCGCCGCTCGACGGCATCACGGAAGACCCCGCCACCGGCTCCGCCGCTGGCGCGCTCGGCGCGCACCTCTTGCAGAGCGGCGTCGTAGAGCCCGGGCGCATCACGATGCTGCAGGGCGTCGAGATGTTGCGCCCCTCCTACATCGAGGTCGACGTCGAGCCGGGCCAGCCCCCGCGCGTCGGCGGTTCGTGCAAGGTGGTCGCTCGGGGAGAATTCCAACTATGACCACGCCGATCGAACCCGGCCGCAAGGTCGTGCCCATCCGCTGGCGCGACCTTGACGGCTTCAACCACGTCAACAACGCCGTCTACCTCAACTACCTTGAGGAGGGCCGCGACGCCTGGCTCGCGAACGCGCTCGGCGAGGGCATCACACAGCTGACCGAGTTCGTCGTGCGCCACGTCTCCATCGACTTCGTCTCCGCGCTGACGCAGGAGGACGGCGACGCGATCGTCAAGGTGGAAGTCGAGAGCATCGGCAATTCATCCATCACGCTGCGCGAGACGGTGCACGCCTCGTCCGACAACCGCCTCTGCGCCAGCGCGCGCGGCGTGCTCGTCCACACGAACGTCGAGCACACCGAGTCGAAGCACCTGCCCGCCGACCTGCGCGCGCGCCTCCAGCTGTCGATCGCGGACTAGCTCCGCGCCGCGATCCAGGGCCGCTCGCTCCCCTAGGCGGGCATGACAAACCGGGGTTTCTGGTGTCCTCATTGGAGCGCGGCACCGAAGCTGATCGTGGTCAGGCGACGACGAGGGCAGCGATCACGCCCGCCAAATACAGAAACGCCAGGATCACGTTGACGTTGAAGAACGCCTGATTGACCTTCGAGAGGTCGTCTTCGCGCACGATCGCGTGCTCGTAGACCAGTAGCGCGGCACAGGCCGCCACCGCGAGCCAGTACGGCCAGGCAAGGCCCGCCCAGACGCCGACGCCGACCATCGAGACGATGCTCAGGAGGTGCAGAACGCGCGCAAACCAGAGCGCGCGACCCACGCCGAAGTCGGCGGGCGCCGAGTGGATGCCCTCGGCCACGTCGTGCTCGACGTCCATCGTCGCGTAGATGATGTCGAAGCCCGCGATCCAGAAGCCGACGACGCCGAGCAGCCAGAACGACGCGAGCGGAACGGCGTCGGCGATGGCCACGTAGGCCGCGACCGGCGCGAGGCCGATGCAGAGGCCGAGCCACAGGTGACACGCCCACGTGAAGCGCTTCATGTACGGGTAGATCAGGAAGGGAATCACGACGAGCGGCCACAGCCAGCGCGTCAGCGGCGCGAGGTTCCAACAGGCGAGGATCAGGAACGCGAGGGACAGCAGGCAGAGGCCGACGACCTGCCCCTTCGTCACGAGGCCCGCTGGGATCTCGCGCCCCGCGGTGCGCGGATTGCGCGCGTCGACCTCGGCATCGATCAGGCGGTTGAGGCCCATAGCCAGCGTGCGTGCCGCCACCATCGCGATGCCGACCCAGAGCAGGTCAAACAGCGGCGGCAGGCCGTCGGCGGCGAGCAGCGCACCGACGAGCGCGTACGGCAGCGCGAACAGCGAGTGCTCCAGCCGCACGAGATTGGCCAGACGACGCGGGAGGCTCGGACGGGCGGCAGCTGCCATCACCGGGATCTTCGCGCCCCGCACCGCTCCGGCGCGGCGGTAGGATGCCAAGCGTGCCCGCCGCCATCACCGTCACCGGCCTCGTCAAGCGCTACGGCGACCGTGCCGTGGTCGACGGTCTCGACCTCGAGGTGCACCAGGGCGAGGTGCTCGCCTTCCTCGGCCGCAACGGCGCGGGCAAGACCACGACGACCGAGATTCTCGAGGGCTACCGCGAGCGTGACGCCGGCGAGGTGCTCGTGCTCGGCCAGGATCCGGCCACCGCCGGCGCCGACTGGCGCGCCAAACTCGGCATCGTCCTCCAGGAGAGCCGCCCGCTCGGCGCGCTAACCGTGCGCGAGACGCTGCGCCTCTACGCCGCCTACTTCCCCCACCCACGCCCCGTCGCCGAGGTGATCAGCCTCGTCGGCCTCGAGGAGCAGGCCGACCAGCGTGCTGGCCGTCTCTCTGGCGGCCAGCAGCGCCGTCTCGACGTCGGCGTGGCACTGATCGGCAATCCCGAACTGGTCTTCCTCGACGAGCCGACGACGGGCTTCGACCCCGACGCGCGCCGGCAGTTCTGGGACGTCATCAGCGGCCTGCGCGACCTCGGCACCACCGTCTTCCTGACGACGCACTACATGGATGAGGCGCAGGTGCTGGCCGACCGCGTCGCCGTCATGCGCGACGGACGCGTAGCTGCCCTCGGCACGCCGGCCGAGCTCCAGGCGCTGCGCGGTGACGTCGAGATCCGCTTCGTCCTTCCCCAAGGCCTCGCGCTCGATGCGCTGCCGCACCTATCGAAGCCCGCCCTGCTGACCGGCGGCGAAGTGCGCATCGAGACGACCGCGCCGACCGCCGACCTCGCTGCGCTCTGCACGTGGGCCGAGGGCCGCGCCCTCGAGCTTGAGGGGCTGACCGTCGAGCGCCCAACGCTCGAGGACGTCTTTCTCGCGATCGCCGGCGACCACGCGGAGGCCGACGCGTGAACATGCTCCGCGAGCAGGTCCGCGCCGACCTCCTGGCGTTCTCGCGGCGCCCGGAGACGCTCTTCTTCACCGTCTTCCTGCCGGTCATCTTCCTCGTCCTGTTCGAGGCGATCTTCGGCGAGCAGACCGTCACCCTCGCCAGCGGCGACGTGGTGGTGCAGTCCGCTCTGCAGGTCCCGGCGTTCATGGTGATGGGCGTCATCAGCGCCAGCTTCGTCGCGCTCGCCATCACCGTCGTCAACCGCCGAGAAACGGGTACCTACAAGCGCGTGCGCGGCACCCCGGCGCCGGCCTGGGTGCTGATCGCCGGCCAGGTCGTCACCTCGCTCGTGATCGCGCTCCTGATGGTCCTTGTGATGCTCGCACTCGGCAGCTTCGCCTACGGCGTGCGCGTCGAGCTGGATCACCTGCCCTGGCTGATCGCCGTCGTCCTGATCGGCGCGATCGCGTTCTCGTGCCTCGGCATGATGCTCGCGGCGCTGACGCCCTCGACCGAGGCGGCGCCCCCACTCGCCAACGTCGTCGTGCTGCCGCTGTACTTCATCTCCGGCGTGTTCGTCCCGATCGAGTCGCTGCCGAGTTGGCTCGGCAATATCGCTGAGTGGCTGCCCGTCGCTCCGTTCGTGAAGGTGGCGACGTGGGCGTATGTCCCCGCGACGACCACGCCGTGGAACTCGCTCGGCCTCCTGATCTCCTGGGGCATCGTCGGTCTGCTGATCGCCTCGTGGCGCTTCCGCTGGACTCCACGACGCGGCTAGTAACCAGAGGGGTCAGGCCCCTCTGTATGACCAAAGGGGCCTGACGCCTCTGGTCAACTGGTGGTCGACGACGACGTGGTGATGAGGTCGGCCTCGAGGCCGAGCATGCCGTCGAGCAACCACTCGGCGACGTACGCCGCGAACGAAGGGCGCACG
>JBIIFR010000127.1:0-5306 GCA_044237215.1 Gaiellales bacterium | reverse complement strand
CAGGTCGCGGACCGGCTGCGTGGCGCGCTCGACGACGAGCTGCACGCTCGATGTCGTCTCGGCCGCGGCGCTCTGCGCGTTGACGACGTCGGCCTGCGCGCGCATCGAGAACGTCACGAGCAGCAGGGCAGCGGCCACGAGCGCGACGGGTACGGCGCGGCGGGCGAAACGGTTGCGGGCGGTTGGCGTCCGGGGACTCGACATAGGCGGCTTGACACGCGCACGGGCGTGTCGCGGAGCGGTTTCGGCTTGTCGCAGTCTACCGTCCGCGCAGCGCCGAGTCGGTGGCACGGCTTGCCGTACGGCGCCGTCGTGCTCCGGAGGGCCCTGACTACGCCACGATGCCGTCGAACGGCAGTGCGGCTGCGGCCCAGGCCTGACAGCCGCCCATCAGGTTCGCGCAGCCGCCGCGACCGGCCGCCGTAAAGGCGTCCGCCGCCGCGCGCGAGCGTCCGCCAGACCGACAGACGAACACCGTGTCGTCCGCATCGGGCAGCTCCTGCCAGCGGTCGGACAGCTCACTCAGCGGCAGGTGGAACGCACCGGGAATGCGCCCCGCATCCCACTCGTCGGCCTCGCGCACGTCGACCAGCAGTGCACCGGCACGCTGCAGCGCCAGCACCTCGTCGGGCAGCAGATCCGGGGCCTCGTCGGGTTCGTCCATGGTGCCTCCTCAGGCCTCGTTCAGCGCGTTGCGGGCGAAGGTGATTGCCTCGTCTGCCGTCGTGACAACGCCCGCCGCCTGCTCCTCCGCGATCTGCGCCAGCAGGGGCCCGAGCGCAGGGCCGGGCTGGATGCCGAGCGCCTCGGCCAGGACGTCGCCGCGGATCAGCGGCGGCGGTGTGGGCTCGGCGAGCGCGACAATCATCGCGGCGGCCAGCTGCTCGTGGCGGCGGATCCAGCGCTGGCGGGCACGGGTGCCCCGCGTCGACCAGCGGTCGGCGAGGGAGACCACGACGCTGGCAATGGCCCACGGCTCCGTCGCGACGCGGTAGCGGTGAATCGCACGCGGATCGAGCTCGCCGTCCGGCACCAGGAAGCCGAGCCGCAGGTGCTCGCGCACGAGCACGGCAACGCAGCGCTGGAGGGCGGTGCTGCAGCGCAGCCGCCCGAGGATAGCCATCGCCACCTCCGCACCCTCCTGGGCGTGACCGGGAAAGCCGATGTGGCCGTCGTCGAACGTGCGCTGCGTGGTCGACTTCGCGATGTCGTGGAGCAGCGCGCCCCAGCGCACGGCCAGGGCGACGTCCGCGTCGCCGTCGAGCTCCTCGGCGAGCGCCGCGGCCACGGCTGGTGCCGCCGCCCCGAAGGCGAACTCGGGGTGCTCGCTCAGGTCGATCGCCGCGTCCAGCACCTGCAGCGTGTGGTCGAGTACGTCGAAGTGGTGGTAGCGGTTCTGCTCGACGCCATCGAGGGCCTTGACCTCGGGCAGGACAACGGCGAGCAGGCCCAGGTCGTCGAGGCGACGCAGCCCGTCGACCGGGTCCCGCGACAGCAGGATGCGCTCGAGCTCGGCCCGTTGACGCTCGCCCGCCGGCTCCGCGGCGAGTCCGGCATCGCGTCGGGCCAGCTCGGCGGTGTCCGGATCGATCGCGAGGTCGAGCTCGGCGCTGAGCCGGACGAGCCGGAGCAGCCGCAGCGGATCGTCGCGGAAGGAGTGGTCGGTGACGGCGCGCAGGACGCGGGCCTCGATGTCGTCGAGTGCGCCCGGTACCGCCATCAGCTCGCCGTCCGCCACGCGGACCGCGATCGCGTTGACCGTGAGGTCGCGGCGGAGCAGATCCGCGGTGATGCCGTCCGGCGCGCCCGTGACGTCGACCTCGTGGGTCTCGCCCATCACCCGCCAGGCGCCGTGCCGCTCAGACAGCGGGAAGATGGGCGCGCCGGCGGTGCGGGCGAAGGCGCGGGCGGTCTCCTCCGGATCTCCCGTCGTGACGAGATCCCAGTCCGTCAGGGGATGCCCGAGCAGGACGTCGCGGACGGCGCCACCGACCAGCCAGACGTCGCCGGCTGGGAAAGCGGCGCGCACGGGCTCGAGCGCGCGCGCCAGGCGGGCCTCCGGCGTACTCGTCATCCGACGACCTCGCGATCGCCGCGCTCGACCGTCGCGCGCACCCCGCAGATGATCTCGTACGGCACCGTGCCGACGTGCCGCGCGATCTCCTCTGCCGAGACCAGGCTGGTGCCGTCCTTGCCGAGCAGCACGACCTCATCACCCTCGACGACGTCGAGGTCATCGGGCAGGACAACGCCGAACTGGTCCATCGAGACGGTCGCGGCGGCGGCGCAGCGGCGGCCCTTGATCAGCACCTCGCCGATGCCGGACAGCCGGCGCGGGTAGCCGTCGGCGTAGCCGATCGGAATCAACGCGACGCGGCACGTGCGCTCGGCGATCAGGCGGCGGCCGTAACCCGTCGAGTCGCCAGGCTGAAGCGTGCGGACGCTGCGCACCGTGCTGGTCCAGCGCATCACCGGCTGCAGGCCGTGATCCAGGCCGGAGATGCCCATCGGATCGATGCCGTAGATCGCGAGGCCCGGGCGGATCGCGTCGAACGCGAGGTCGGGGTAGCGCAGCGCCGCCGCCGAGTTGGCGAGGTGGCGCGGACAGGGCGGAAAGGCCTCGGCGATCGCCCGGAAGCGGTCGGCCTGCAGGTCAACGAAGCTGCGGTCGGGTTCGTCGGCGGTGGCGAGGTGGCTCATCAGACCCGCCAGGCGCTCGGGGCGCGGGCCGCTGGCCAGTTCCTCACCGACGCGCAGCGCGGTCTCGGGGTCCAGTCCCCAGCGCCCCATGCCCGTCTCGACCTTCACGTGGACGTCGACCGCGTGCTGGTCGCGTAGGCGCTGCCAGCCCTCAGGCGTGCTGACGGTAACCGCGCAGCCGCCGACCGCCGCCACGGACTCCTCCTCGCCGGCCGACAGCGGCGACAAGACAAGCAGCGGTACGTCGGGCAGCTCAGCGCGCACCGCGCGCGCCTCATCGAGCGTGGCGGTGCAGAGACGCGTAGCGCCACCCTCGAGCGCGGCACGGCCGACGTCGACCGCCCCATGGCTGTAGGCGTTGGCCTTGATCACGGGCCAGACCTCCGCGCCGCCCGCCGCCGCGTGCAGCCGCTCGACGTTCGCCGCGACCGCAGCGCGGTCGATCTCGACCAGACTGCGCTGCCGGGACGGAGCTATGCGGTTTCTCCGCCGAACTCGAACCGGTCGAGCGCCACGACGACGTGCCGGCGGGTAACCACGCCGGCGTAGGCGGAGCCGTCGAGCACGGGCAGCATCGAGACGTTCTCCTTGGCCATCGTCTTGGCCGCCTCGTGCAGGGTCTGCCCGATATCGGCGGTGTGGACGTGCTTCGACATCAGGTCCGAGACGGTCACGGCGAAGGCCTTCTCCACGTGGCGCTCCCACGAGCCGAGACTCTGCACGTAGACGACCCAGTCGAGGAACGGCGCCACGTACGGCACGTGCTCGTCGGCCTCAACCTCCTGGTAGAGCAGGTCCTGGACGGTGACGACGCCCACCAGGGCACCGTCGTCGACGACGGCCACGCAGTCGAGATCACGCGAGGCGAGCAGGTGGACGAGTTCCTTGATCGTCGTGGTGGACATGACGGTGGGGCGCTCCGTGTCCATGAATTCGGTGACGGGACGATCGATCAAAGGGGGCTCCCAGGTCGGGCGAGCACACGCAGGTGCTCGATCAGGTCTCCGGCAATGATAGCCCCGCCGGGTCGGGCTGCCGCAGCGGCGCGTCCGGCCGCGACGTGCGCTGCGGCGCCTGCGATGGTCGCCGTCCACGCCTCTGCACCACGGGCGACGCAGGCGCCGATCACGCCGGCGAGCACGTCACCGGAGCCCGCCGTGGCCAGCGCCGCGCAGTCGTCGAGGCGCACGCCGAGCCGCCCGTCGGGAGCGAGGACCAGCGTATCGGCCCCCTTCAGGAGGGTGACGGCGCCGGTCAGGGCCACGAGGTCGCGGGTGGCCGACAGTCGCTGCGCACCGATCAGGGCGGACGCGCGGTCGAGCAGGTGCGCCGCCTCGCCGACGTGCGGGGTGATGATCGTGGGTGCCGTGCGCGCCGCCACCGCCCCCGGCGCCCGCGCGACCCACCACAGCGCGTCGGCGTCGATGACCAGCGGACGATCGAGCGCCAGCGCGGCCGCAACGATGGCCTCGGCCTCCGGCTCGCGTCCAATGCCCGGGCCGAGCACGACGCAGCGGGCCCGCTCGGCGTAACGCTGGATGACCTCTTCCGGTCCGTTCGCCGGCAGCGCGCGGACCATCGCTTCGCGCAGCTGTCCGGCCACGGTCGGCTGGACGGCGCCGGGCACGAGCACGGTGACGACTCCGGCGCCGCTGCGCAGCGCAGCCGCGGCAACCAGCCCGGGCGCGCCGGCCATACCGAGCGAGCCGCCGATCACGAGCACCGCGCCAGCCTCGTACTTCGAGCCGCCAGCGGTGCGTCCCGGCAGGAGGCTGCGGCCGTCACGAACGCCGATCGCGGCAGGCGCGACAGACACCTCCGCGGGGATCCCAATCGGGACCACGATCACGGTGCCGGCCAGGTCGCGTCCGGGTGCGATGTGGAGGCCGAGCTTGTCGCCGTGAAAGGCGACGGTGGCGTCTGCGTGGATCGCGACGCCGGCCGCCTCGCCCGTTGACGCATCCACCCCGCTCGGCACGTCGAGCGCCACCACAGGCAGCCCCGTCGCGCGAATGGTCTCGATCGCGGTGGCGATCCCGCCCGTGGGTGCGCCCTGCGTCCCGGTGCCGAGCAGCGCGTCGACGATGAGGTCCGTCTCGGCGAGCGCCGCGCCCAGCACGCCGTCCGGCTGCTCGACAATCGGGACGCCGGCTGCCGCCGCACCCGCCAGCATCGTCGCCGCATCTCCATCGGCCGGCCGGGTCGCGACGCGCACGATCACCACCGAACGCCCGTGGACCGCCAGGAGGCGCGCCACCTCGCAGCCGTCGCCGCCGTTGTTACCCGCGCCAACCGCCACCACGATGCGCCGCGCGTGCGGAAAGCGCCCGCGCACGACGCGCTCCGCGGCCCGCGCCGCCGCCCGCATCAACGCCTCGCCGGCGATCCCCAGCGTCCCGATCGCGTACGCATCCACGGCCCGCGCACTCTCGGCGTCGTACAGCGGTGTCTGTGCAGCATCGGCTCTCATGGCTTCAGCCTACCGCCGACGTTTCTGGACCCGGGTCCAAAGACGTCAACAACGTGCAAATTTGGATCCGGATCCAGATGCGCCAAAGAACGGCAGATTTGGATCCGGATCCAGATTTGCCAAAAACGTGCAGATT
>JBIIFR010000126.1:0-5310 GCA_044237215.1 Gaiellales bacterium | reverse complement strand
CAACGATCAGGTGGCCACCGCCTTCCGGCTCTGGTGTCGCGCCCACGCTCACCGCCTGCAGCTCGCAACCGCGGAGCTCCAGGGAGCGCTGCTGGGGGTCGCCGAGCGCGATGGTGCGGCCGTGCTACCCGCCTTCACCCACCTGCAGCGTGCGCAGCCGGTGCCGCTCGCCCACCACGTGGCCGCGCACGCATGGGCTCTGCAGCGCGACATCGGTCGCTTCGCCGCGGCCCAAGACGCCGCCGACATCTCGCCGCTCGGTGCGGGTGCGCTGGCTGGTTCGAGCCTCCCGCTCGACCCCGCCGGGGTGGCGGCCGACCTCGGCATGCGCGCCAGCTTCGCCAACTCGCTTGACGCGGTCTCGGACCGCGACTTCGCCGCCGACCTGCTGTACGCCTGCGCGCTCTGCCTCGTGCACTGCTCCCGCATGGGCGAGGAGCTGATCCTCTGGACCTCCCAGGAGTTCGGCTGGGCCGCGCTCGCCGATGACGTCGCGACTGGCTCGTCGATGATGCCCCAGAAGAAGAACCCCGACGTGGCCGAACTGGCCCGCGGACGCTCCGGCACGGCGATCGGCCGGTTGACCGGTCTGCTTGCGACGATGAAGGGCCTGCCGCTGACGTACAACCGCGACCTCCAGGAGGACAAGGAGGGCGTGTTTGCCCAGGTCGACGCCACGATCGGCGTGCTCCGGCTGCTCCAGCTGGCCTACGAGGGCCTGACGATCGACGCCGCACGTATGCGCGCGGCCGCGGCTGACGGCACGACGGTGGCTACCGACGTCGCTGAGGCGCTGGTGCGCGGCGGCATGCCGTTCCGCGATGCCCACACGGAGGTGGCCGGACGGATCGCAGCCGGTGAGCGCTTCGCGGAGCCGACACCCGAGGCGGCCATCGCGGCCCGCCAGGGTCCCGGGATGCCCGGCCGTGTGGGCGACCAGCTGGCGGCGCTCCAAGACGCCATCGCGACGACGCGCGCCTTGCCGGCGCCACTGCCGTGAGCGAGCGCAGCCCGGCCCTGCGGCCGTTTCCCGATTCCGCCACGCTCGGCCCCGCGGGTATCGAGCTCGACGGTATTCCGCTGACGGCGCTCGCCGCCGAGCACGGCACGCCCCTCTACGTCTACGACGGGGCCTCCATCCGCGCGCGAGCCCGCAGCGTGGCCGAGGCGATGGTGACGGCCCCCAACGGTGGGCTGGCCGTGTTCGCGCTGAAGTCGCTGTCGACGCTCGGCGTGCTGCGGCTCATCCAGGAGGCTGGACTCGGCGCGGACTGCGCGTCGGCCGGAGAGATCGCCGCCGCCCGACGCGCCGGATTCAGCGGTGCGGGGCTGGTCATTCATGGCAACGCGAAGTCTGAAGAGGACCTGCGCGCGGCTCTTGCCGCCGACGCGGGGCTGATCGTCCTCGACGGTCGCGACGACGCCGAGCGTCTGGCCGCGCTGTGCCGCGAGCAGGGACGCGAGCAGGATGTCCTCGTCCGGATCGCGCCGGGTATCGACGTGGACACGCATCGCCACATCGCCACCGGGCACCACGGCTCCAAGTTCGGCGTCACGCCCAGCGAGGGCGCCGAGCTGCTGCGCAGCCTGCCCACTGGACTACGCGGACGCGGTCTGCACGTCCACCTCGGCTCGCAGATCCTCGACACCGAGCCGCTGATCGCCGCCGCTCGCTGGCTGCCGGCCTTCGCCAAGGCCGAGGGAATCACCCTCGACGTGCTCGACGTGGGCGGGGGGCTTGGCATCCGCTACACCCCCGAGCAGGAGATGCCCGATCCGGGCGTCCACACGCGCAACCTGATCCAGGCCGTCGCCACGGTCTGCGAGGAGGAGGGACTCCCGGTGCCCCGGCTGATCGTGGAGCCCGGCCGCTCGATCGTCGGTCAGGCGGGCGTCACGCTGTACTCGGTCCTCGGAACCAAGGTCGTCGGCGACGGCTCGACCTGGGTCGCCGTCGACGGCGGCATGGGCGACAACATGCGCGTCGGTCTCTACGGGGCCACGTACGCGCCCGTGCTCGCGTCCCGTCCCGACGCTCCGGCCGCCGGGCGCTACCGCATCGCCGGCCGCCACTGCGAGTCCACCGACGTGCTGGCGGAGGGCATCG
Organism: Gaiellales bacterium; assembly: GCA_044237215.1. GTDB lineage: Bacteria > Actinomycetota > Thermoleophilia > Gaiellales > F1-60-MAGs149 > F1-60-MAGs149. Next base: position 3,203 of record JBIIFR010000126.1, on the reverse strand, counting down.
AGCTGCCCGCGCCGGAGCTCGGCGATGTCGTCGCCGTTCCGGCCACGGGGGCCTACCACCAGACGATGGCCCACACCTACAACCTCTTTGGGCGGCCCGCCGCGGTGCTGGTCGATGCGGGAGCCGCGCACGTGATCACGCGCCGCGAGTCGACCGACGACCTCTTCGCCCGCGACGTCTGACACGTAGGCTACGGCCATGCCGCCCTTCCGCTTTGCCGGGTCGTTCGAGCCCAAGGGCGACCAGCCAGCCGCCATCGACGGCATCTGCGAGGGCATGGAGGCCGGTGAGCCGTTCGTCACGCTGCTGGGCGCGACGGGCACCGGTAAGACCGCGACGATGGCGTTCACGATCGAGCGTCTACAACGTCCAGCGCTCGTGATCGCCCACAACAAGACGCTGGCGGCCCAGCTCTGCAACGAGTTCCGCGAGTTCTTCCCGGACAACGCGGTCGAGTACTTCGTCTCGTACTACGACTACTACCAGCCCGAGGCGTACATCGCCACGACCGACACGTACATCGAGAAGGACGCGGTCGTCAACGACGACATCGACCGCCTCCGCCACGCGGCCACCGCGTCGCTCCTGGGACGCCGCGACGTGATCATCGTGGCCTCCGTGTCCTGCATCTACGGGCTCGGCTCGCCCGCCGAGTATCAGGAGCGCCTCGTCGTGCTTCAGGTCGGCGGGCAGGCCAAGGGCGGCCGCGACGGCCTGCTGCGCTCGCTGGTTGACATCCAGTACCGGCGCAACGACACGGCGCTCGGACGCGGTCGGTTCCGCGCTCGAGGCGACGTCATCGAGCTCCAGCCCGCCTATACCGAGACCGCGTATCGGGTCTCGCTGTTCGGCGACGAGGTGGAGTCGATCACCCACTACGACCCGCTGACCGGTGAGGTGCTCGGCAAGCTGGAGGAGCTGGTGGTCTTCCCTGCGACCCACTACGTGACCGACCCGGTCACCGTGGAGCGCGCGACGCAGGAGATCATGCGCGAGATGGAGGACTGCGCCAGTCGCTTCGAGCAGGACGGCAAGCTGCTCGAGGCGCATCGCATCCGCCAGCGCACGGAGTACGACCTCGAGATGCTCCGCGAGCTCGGCTACTGCAACGGCGTCGAGAACTACTCGCGCATCTTCGAGGGACGGCCGCCCGGCTCGGCGCCGTTCACGCTGATGGATTACTTCCCCGGCGACTTCCTGCTGTTCATCGACGAGTCGCACCAGACGATCCCCCAGATCGGTGGCATGTACGAGGGCGATCGCTCGCGCAAGAACCAGCTCATCGAACATGGCTTCCGCCTGCCCTCAGCCCTCGACAACCGCCCGCTCCAATTTCACGAATTCCGGGAGAAGATCGGGCAGGCGATCCTCGTCTCCGCGACCCCGGGCGCGTTTGAGCAGCGCGAAGGCGGGCGCGTCGTCGAGCAGATCATCCGGCCGACCGGTCTGATCGACCCGCTGATCGATCTACGCCCGACGGAGGGTCAGATCGACGACCTGCTCCGCGAGATCCGTCTGCGCGAGCAGGCTGGCGAGCGCGTGCTGGTGACGACGCTGACGAAGAAGATGGCGGAGGACCTCTCCAACTACCTGATCGAACACGGCGTGCGGACGCGCTACCTGCACTCCGAGATCGACACGCTCGAGCGCATCCAGATCATCCGCGACCTGCGGCTCGGCGAGTACGACGTCCTGGTCGGCGTCAATCTCCTGCGCGAGGGGCTCGATCTCCCCGAGGTGTCGCTGGTGGCCATCCTCGACGCCGACAAGGAGGGGTTCCTGCGCGGGCAGACGGCGTTGATCCAGACGATCGGCCGTGCCGCGCGCAACGTCAACGGTCGCGTGATCATGTACGGCGACAAGGAGACCGAGTCCATCAAGGGCGCGGTCCGCGAGACGCAGCGCCGGCGCGAGATCCAGCTCCGCCACAACGAGGAGCACGGCATCACGCCGGAGACGATCATCAAGGGCGTCTCCGACATTGCGGAGTTCCTATCGCTGGAGAGCCCGAACGTGCCGTCCTCCCGGCGGGGACGCAAGAACGTGCCGGAGGGTCTCGGTCGCAAGGAACTCACGCGCCTGTCCGTCGAGCTCGAGGAGGCGATGTTCCTTGCCGCCGATGAGCTGCGCTTCGAAGAGGCGGCTCGCTTGCGCGACGAGATCAAGGGCATCCAGCGGGAGCTGCAGGCCCTCTGACGTCGGCTCCCGGGACGGTTCCCGGAAGCCGACGCGCGGAGGCTAGTTGGTCTGGCAGGCGTTCTGGTAGAGCGTGGCCGGCACCTCGGACTCGGCCTCACTGGCGCCGCACACCTTCGCGCGGTCCATCAGGGCCCAGATCGGTCCCTCGGCCTGCAGCACGATCGTCTCCGTGTACGAATCATCGGCGTTGTTCGTGCCGACCGTCGGGAAGAGGACGGCCCAGCCGTCGGCACACTGGAACTCGGCCTGCGGCAGCGTGGCCCCGCCGATCTCGGCCTGCTCGCCATAGGCGGTGACCCAGGCGTCCATGGTGTCCTGATCGCAGACGGCCGCGCCGCCGCCGATCACGGTCTCGGCAACGCTTTCAGCGCTGGAGATGGCGCTCTCGGCACTGGAGGCGGTGTCGCCGCCGCCACAGCCAACGAGGGCGAGCGCGGCGGTGCAGAGCAGGAGCAGGAGGGGGAGAGTGGTTCGCTTCATGCTCGGGAGTCTACGCGGTGGCGGCCCCGCGACCGGCGGCCGCCACCACATCGACACAAGCGCGCGGCTACGTCGCCGAACCGACCACGGCAACGGCGTCGATCTCGACGAGGAACCCGCCGAGCGTGCTGCCAACCGTCGTGCGACAGGGGCGATGCGCTCCGAAACGTCGCGCGTAGACCTCGTTGTAGGCGGCAAAATCACCGGCCAGATCCTGCAGGTGCGCGGTGATCTTGACCACGTCGGCCAGGGTCGCACCGCCGGCGGCGAGGACGCGCTCGAGGTTGTCAAAGACCACCTCGGTCTGGGCGGCAACGTCGGCGCCCTCGACCTCATTGCGGTCGTTGAACGGCGCCTGACCGGACGTCCAGAGCGTGTCGCCGACCTTGATGGCCGGCGTGTACGGGGCGGACGGCGGCGGCGCGCCCTCCGGATGCAGCATCTCCTGCGGCATGGCTTCCTCCTGTGTGGAATCTCCGCAGCCTAGCCGCCCGACAGGGTGCGTACCCTCCGTCCATGAGCAG
>JBIIFR010000124.1:0-5334 GCA_044237215.1 Gaiellales bacterium | reverse complement strand
GCGATCCGCTTCATCGGCAATGGCTGCGCCGTCTCGCAGGCGGCGATGTCGATGCTGACGGAGCTCGTGGAGGGCCTGCCCGTCGACGAGGCGGCGGCCCTGCCCTCGCAGGCGATCATCGACGAGCTGGGCATTCCCCTGTCGGCGATGCGCGTCAAGTGCGCGGTGCTCGGGCTGGGCACGCTCAAGGTGGCGCTGCACCGCGGCGTCGGCACGCCGTTGCCGCCCGAATGGGGCGCCGACGGTGACGAGCTCGTCTGGGGCTGAGTCGCGGCGGTGTGGTCGGCGAATGCGACCAAGGGGTCAGACCCTTTCATCGCATAACCGTCAACGCGTCTGCTTCAGCTTGTGTGGGGCTGCGGTCATGCGACGAAAGGGTCTGACCCCTTGGTCGCATTCCGTTCCCACTAGCGGGCGGGCACCTCACCCAGCAGACGCGCACCGCGGATCGCCAGCTCGAGGCGGAAGCGATCGTCGGAGTGCTGGAGGTCGAGTGCCGTCAACTTGGCGATGCGCGCTAGCCGGTAGCGCACGGTCCGCTCGTGGACGGCGAGCGCGCGGGCCGTCGCAGCGACGCTGAGTCCCTCCTGCAGCCACACGGCCGCCGTCTCGACGTACTGCGGCCCGCCGTTGCGCGTGGAGCGCAGGGGCGTCAGCGTTGCGTCGACGAGCTCGCGGAGCGTCGACTGATCCTGGGTGATCAGCGCCTCGGGCAGCACGTCGCCGTACGGCACGATCCCCTGCAGGCCGAGCCGGCGGGCCATGCTCAGCGCCCGCTTGGCGTCGGCGTACGAGCTGCGAATACCCGGGATGCCGAGCCCGGGCCGGCCGAGGCCCGCGGTTTCGGGGCCGCGCGGTACGCGCCCGCTGATGATCGCGACGATGCGCCCGCGCTGCGGCACGGCCAAGGCTCCGGCCTCGTGCAAGCGCTCCAGCGCCGTCTCGCTGACCTCGCCGACGAGCAGGACGCTGCGGCGGCCACTGAGCTCCACGCCGAGCTGCGTCGCGAGCTCCTGCACCTGCTCCGGCGATTGGGTGGACAGCATGGCCTCGACAAGCAACCCGCGCCGACGCTCCTCGCGGCGGATTGCCTCGGCCTGGCCGTCTGCGTAGCCCGTGCAGAGAGCGGCCGTGCCGGCGCTGATCAGCCGCAGGTGTACGGCCGCGTCGTTGCTCGCGGGGTGCGTTGCGCTGCCCACGGCAAGCCAGGTCGCGACGACGGTGGTCAGCGGGATGCCCGCATCACGCGCGCGGCCGGCGGCCGCGGCGAGGCGGGTACGGGCCGGAGCGGGCAGGCGCTCGCCCGGACGGGACAGCAGCTTCAGCCACAGATCGACGTCGAACGCGGCCGCCTGTGCGGCGGGGACCTGCGCGAGGATCGACGCGCGCACCGCGTTTGGTGGAATCTCGGCCACGGCGAAACGTTACCGGTTTCCGGCAAGGTGCGTCAGGCGCCAGCGACCTGCGCGCGCACCTGCTCCGCGTCGAAGCGCCAGCGGACGACACCGCCGACCTCCGAGCGTCGCCCGCCCGCCTCGCGCAAGAACTGCGCCCACGGACCGGGGAAGCGCGCGTCGACGAGCACCCACGTCGTGCCGGTGAACGCGAGGTAGCGCAGCAGCTCCTGGCGCGGATTGGCCGGCAGCTCGTCGCGGTAGAAGCCGTAGACGATGGGGTAGGGGACGTACCCCGCGGGGATTGCGGCGGCGCTGTAGCCCCCCGCCATCCGGTAGCGCATCCGATCGAGCGCCTGCCAATACATGCCGTTGCCGCGGAAGGAGTACGGCAGGATCAGCACCACTGCATCGTCGGGGATGTCCGCGGTGGCGGTACCGTCGGTGATGCCCGGCGGCGTCTGCAGGTCTGTGCGCCAGCGGTCGGCACTGGGCGTCGGCAGCAGGCAGGCCAGGGCGAGCACGGCGATGGCGAGCCGCAGGAGGAACGCACCTGGTCGGTCGCGCGGGCGGCGCGCCACGAAGAGCGCGGCCAGCACCGCGATGCCGAGCCACGCGTACACGACGATCCGGGTCGGCAGGGCGAGGCGGATCAACGGCAGCCGACTCAGCAGGTCCCAGGGCATCGGCCAGTGCTCGCCGCCGCCGTAGGTCAGTCGTGCACCGAGCGCCAGGACGAGCGAGCAGGCGATGCCGATGGCCACTACCCAGACCCAGCGCTCACGCCGCCAGCGGATCAGCCCGCCGAGGGCCACGAGCAGCAGCACCGGCCCGACGTAGCCGAGCTGCTCGGTCAGGTTGCCGGCGAAGCGGAGCGAGTCAGCCTGGAAGCGCGCGCCGCCGATCCACGTAATCACGGTCGGCACGAACAGGTTCTCGAGGTCGAGGGGGTACAGGTCCGGGCGGATGCGACGATCGATCGGATTGGGGTGGAGCAGCGCGGCGACGAGCAGCGGCGACACGAGCACCAGGGCCAGCGCGTAGCCACCGGCAATCCACGGCAGCGCGCGCACGATTCGCGTGCGCAGGTCGGCGGGCCCGAGCGCCAGCGCGGCCGCCAACGTCAGGCCGCCGACCAGCGTCGCCGTGGCCGCGACCTCGGTGAAGGTGAGAAACTGCATGGCGATCAGCGCGGCGAGCGCGAGGAGTCCACGCCGCGGACGCAGCGAGCCCTCGATCAGGCGGATGACGACCAGCACGATCAGGGGCAGGGCCCAGACCAGCGCGAGGTTGACGTGATTGAGGGTCTGCCCCAGCAGGTACGACGAGAACCCGAAGGCCCAGCCACCGATCAACGCGGCCACGAGATCACGGGTTAGGTGGCGGCAGAGCAGGTACGCCGACCACGCGGCCAGCGCGGGTGCGGCGATCGCCAGGAGGTTGTACGAGGCGAGCGGCCCCGCCAGCTCGGTCAGCGGTGCGAGCAGCAGCGCGGGGCCCGGGATCGTGGTCGCCCAGGCCAGGTTGAAGCCCATCGGCGCATCGATGCGGTCGGTCAGGAACGGCGCCTGATTCCCGGCCAGCGTCTCCACCCAGTGGACGAGCGACCAGGCGAAGAAGCCCTGATCGGCGCCAAAGCTGCCGACCACGGCATCGTCGCGGTCGCGAAGCCAGAAGCGGCCGATCAGCACGGTCGACGCGACCGCGTAGCCGAGCAGCACCCAGAGCGGCTCGAGGCGACGCATACCCGGGAGTCTATGAAAAAAGCAGAGAGCCGGGCGGTTTCCCGCCCGGCTCTCCGGGTCGAACGCTGGTATTACGCAAGCGCGCTGCGGCCTCTCAGCCGCTGCCCCAACGCGGGCTAGGCGATTCCCTGTCGGTCCAGGGGCGCACCCTTACGTGCGTCGACCTCCACTTGCCGTGCAGTTGCTATTCAGAACGGACCACCTCCCTTCCGCGGTGTCGTGAAGGTATCACCCGGTGCTGGCGATCGCCACTCGGGATTTCCGTTACAGAAAGTTCTTCCAGTACGCGCTCGGCGTGGGACCGACCTGGCCCTGGTACTTCGACCCGAGGGCACCCGCCCCGTAGGGCTGCTCGGCCGGCTGGTCGAGGTTCATGAAGGACATCTGGCCGATCTTCATATCGGGGTAGAGCGTGATCGGCAGGTTCGCGACGTTGGCGAGCTCGAGCGTGACGTGGCCGTCGAAGCCCGGGTCGATGAAGCCCGCGGTCGAGTGGACCTGCAGGCCGAGGCGCCCGAGCGAGCTCTTGCCCTCAAGCCGCGACACGATGTCGTCGCCGAGCGTGACGCGCTCGAGCGTGGCGCCCAGCACGAACTCGCCGGGATGCAGGATGAACGGGCCGCCGTCGGTGATCTCGATCAGCTCGGTCAGCTCGGCCTGCTCCTGCTTCACGTCGATGTGGCCGTAGCGGCTGTTGCGGAACACGCGGAAGCGACGATCGCAGCGGACGTCGATCGACGCGGGCTGGATCAGCGCCTCGTCGAAGGGATCGAGGAGGATGCGACCGGCCTCGATCGCCGTGCGGATGCCGCGGTCGGACAGAACCATTGGGGCGCAGCATGGCAGGCGCGGGGGACGTGCGGCGCGGCGCTGCGACGGGTACGCTGCGTACGTGAGCACCCGGGTCATCGCGCGGCGCTACACGTTGGAGGTGCCGGAGGCGGCTCGGCCGGGCAGCACCGTCTGGCGGGGGCGCGATTCGACGAACGGCGCGGCCGTCGTTGTGACCCTGCTCGACGAGCACCCCGCGACCGCAGCCACCCTCGCCGCCCTGGCCGCGATCCGTCACCCGGCGCTCCCCGTCGTGCTCGATCACGGCACCGACGGCGCGACGCACTACGTGGTCACGCCCCAGCGCTCGGGGCGGACCGTGCAGGCCCGTCTCGCGGCCGAGGGGCCGCTCCCGGCCGCGGAGGCCGCCGAGTTCGCGGCGGAGGTAGCGGATGCCCTGGCGGCCCTGCACGCCCGCGGGCTGGTGCAGGGACGGCTCGGGCTCGGGACGATCGTGCGGGACGAGGGTGGCCCGCTGCGGCTCGAGGACTGCGCGACGGCGGGGCTCGCCCGCCCCGCCGACCAGCCCGACGACGACGTCCGCCAGCTCGCCGGGCTGCTCCGCGAGCTGCTCGGCCTCGCACCCGATGCCAATCCGCTTGAGGCCGCCGGCGTGCCGCCGCGGCTCGCGGGCCTCCTCCAGAGCCTGTCCTCCTTCACCCCGCCACCGGCCGCCGATGCGCGTGACGTCCTGCGGCGGCTTGCCCGCGAGCAATCGTCGGCGGAGTGGGAGCCGTTTCCGGCGGCGGCCGCCGCCGGCCCGGTGGGCACCGCCCCGCCGGCTGCCCGAGGCAATCGTGGCCTCAAGCTGCTCGTTGGCCTCCTTGCCCTCGGCGTGCTCGTGCTCGGCGCGATCGTGGTCGCCGACGTCGTCGACCGCCGCGATGCCGACCAGCGCGCCGCGGCGGCGACCGCGCTGCCAGGGCCGATCACGACCGTGCCACCGACCGGTGCCGATGACGGCGACTTCACGCTGCCCACCGCCGTGCCGACGGAGACCGCGGCCACTACGGCGGCGACGGCCGAGACCGCGACCACGCCGGCGCCCGTCGGCCCGAGCCGCACGCCGCAGCCGCTGCGGATCGCCTCGATCACCCCGCTCGACCCGGCGGGCGACAACCAGGAGAACGATGCGCAGGCGCGCCTCGCGATCGATGGCTCGCCGCAGACTGGGTGGACGACCGAGCTCTACAAGCCGGGCGCGATCGAGGCGAAGTACGGCATCGGCCTCCACCTCCGGCTCGCGGTGCCGAGCCGCGTGCGTCGCGTCACCCTGGCCAGCGCCCCCATCGGCGCCACCGTCGCGATCTACGGCATCCGCGGTCCCGTGCCGGCCCGCGCTCCGCGTGACTGGACGCCGCTGG
>JBIIFR010000125.1:0-5334 GCA_044237215.1 Gaiellales bacterium | reverse complement strand
TCGACGGGCGTGAGACCGATCGATGCGGTCGCCCCGGCGGCCCGGTGCGCGGCGATCAGCGCGCCGAAGTCGGCGTCACCCAGCACATCGCCGTTGAGGGCCAGAAACGGTCCGTCGACGCGGCCCGCAGCCGCGAAGCGGATTGCGCCGGCGGTGCCGAGCGGCTCGTCCTCGACCACAACTTCGACCTCGACTCCGGCCGGCGGGGTGCCGATGCCGGCCCGCAGACGCTCGGGCAGGTAGCCGCAGGACAGCACCACCTTGGTGACGCCGGCGGCGGCCAGGCGGTCGAGCAGCAACGCGATGAACGGGACGCCGCCGATCGGCAGCACTGGCTTGGGCTCATCGAGCGTGAGCGGGCGCAGGCGCGTGCCCTCGCCACCGACCAGGACGACCGCGATCACGCCTGGTGCAGCTCGCGGTCCGGGTCGCGCTCGGCGCGACCGATTGAGACGTACGTGAAGCCCGCGGCAACGGCCTCGGACGGGTCCAGCAGGTTGCGTCCGTCGACGATCAGCGGCTGCCGCATGGCGTTGCGCACATCGGCGTCCAGCACGGCGCGGAACTCGGGCCACTCGGTGACGATGACGACGGCGTCCGCCTCGGCGATCGCCTCCGTCAGGGAGCCGCACAGCTCCACACCGGACGGCAGCAGGCCACGGGCGCGCTCGGTGGCGACGGGGTCGAAGGCGCAGACGCTCGCGCCCTCCGCGATCAGGCGCGCGGCGAGCACGATGCTCGAGGCCTCGCGCATGTCATCCGTGTGCGGTTTGAAGGCGAGCCCGAGCAGGGCGATGCGACGGTGGCGCAGCGGGCCGAGGTGATCCTGGAGCTTGCCGATCACCCGGCGCTTCTGGAGCTCGTTGACCTCGATCACGCTAGCCAGCAGCTGGAACGAGTAGCCGGTGTTGCCGGCCAGCTGCTTCAGCGCGGTGACGTCCTTCGGGAAACAGCTGCCGCCGTAGCCGATGCCGGGGCGCAGGAAGCTCTGGCCGATGCGCTGGTCGAGACCCATGCCACGGGCGACCTCCTCGACGTCGGCGCCGACGCGCTCGCAGACGTTCGCGATCTCGTTGATGAAGGAGATCTTGGTGGCCAGGAATGCGTTCGACGCGAGCTTGATCATCTCGGCGGAGGCCGTATCGGTGCTGAGGATCGGCGCCTGCAGATCGCTGTAGAGGCGCGCCACGCGGGCCACGTCATCGGGGCGGTCGCCACCGACCACGACGCGATCGGGCTCGCGGAAGTCGGCGACGGCGGAGCCTTCGCGCAGGAACTCCGGGTTCGACACGTAGCCGACATCCTCGCGGCCACGCGCGTCAAGCTCGGTGCGCACGCGCTGCCCTGTACCGACCGGCACGGTCGACTTCATCACCAGGATCGCGCCCTCGGCACTGGCCGGCAGCGCGTCGATCACGCTCTCCACGCGGGAGAGGTCTGCATCGCCCGACGCCGTCGGCGGCGTATCGACGCAGATGATCGCAATGCGCGCCTCGCGGAAGACGTCCTCCATGTCGAGCGTGAAGGTGAGGCGCGCGGCGTTGCGCTTCAGCAGCTCAGGGACCCCGGGCTCGTGGATCGGGACCTCACCGCGCTGAAGCAGCGCCACGCGCTCCGCATCGATGTCGCGGCAGACGACGGGATGGCCAAGCTCTGCCAGGCAGGCGGCCGTGACGAGCCCGACGTAGCCGACGCCGATGACGCCGACCGGCTCGCGTCCGCTCACTGCGTCACTCGTTTGAAGCTCTTCGCCATGGCGATCATCGCCGAATTCGGAATGCGACCTGTCAACGAGTTCTCCAGCCAGTAGCTGTTGCCATCCTCCTTCCAGCCGACACGCTGGAGCGAGGAACCGTTGAAGTACAGCAGAAGCTTCCGACCCTTGTACTCACGCGTGGCGGTCGGGCCGTCGAGGATCGGCGGGCTGTCCCACTGGATCGCCTGCACGCCGAAGACCTGCTCGTAGGCGTCGGCAGAGTAGGTCACGTAGACGGCGCGGTGGCCATCGGTCTTGTAGACCCGGTACGGCGGCTGGCTCGGGAACTGCGGATCGCGCGTCTCGGCTCCAGCGTAGACCACGGTCGGCATCCACAGCGGGAAGCCAGCCTTGCGCTGTGCCTGACGCCACATCACGGCGTCGCGGGTCGGGTCGCGGTTGATCTGCGCCTCTTCCTTCGGCGGCAGCACGGCCACCTTCGGCGGCGCCAGATCGCCGGCGTAGGTCTTGCCGATCACGACGACGACGGGCTCGGTGATGTCGATGCCGTTCTGCTGGATCTCGGCCTTGGCGGCGGCGTCGAGGGACATGACCTCGGAGCCACCGCCGAACGCCTCGGCGATCGCGTCGGCGGCGTCCTTGGCGCCGGTCGCCGAGCCGTCGTAGTAGACCGTGGTGTGGAGGTACTGCGTCATCGAGTCGCCGGCGCTGTGGGCGAGCTTCCAGCCGTTCTCAACGAGCTGCCACGAGGCGTCGGCTGCCGCGGCCGGGGTACCGTTGCCGTTGCGCACCTCAACGCCGATCTTGGCGGCGTCATAGGTCGGCTTCTTGACCTTTGCCTTCGGGTCCTTGGCGACGTCGCGGCTGGCGATCGCCTGGCCGGAGGTGGTGTCGGGGTTGAGGAACGCGTCGACCGCCGTCTGCATCGCCTGCGGCGTCGCCTCGAGCTTGCCCGGGTAGCGGGTCGAGCTCGAGATGTCATCGACGCGCACCTGGTTCATGTTGCTGCGCGGGATGCTGGATAGGAGCTGCCCGTACTCGAGGAGCGTCTTGGCGTCGGCCGGCTTCTTGTTCGACCCGAGCACCTTGATGTTGTCGCGCAGGATCGAGATCATCTCGATCAGGCGCGTCGCGAAGCCCCAGCGGTCGACGCGCTTCTTGAACTCACGCACGAACGTCTGCTGGCGCGCGAGGCGGATCAGATCGGAGTCCGCGTGCCGGAAGCGCGCGAAGGCGAGGGAGTCCGTGCCGCGCATCAGCTGGTAGCCAGGCTGGATGTTGATCGACATGTAGTTGTTCTCGGCCGAGCCGTCGTTGACGTTGTAGTAGCGACGGTCGATCGGCAGCCAGACCCCACCGAACGTGCCGACGATGCGGGTGAAGGCGCGGAAGTCCAGCGGGATCAGATAGTTGACTTGGACGCCCGTCAGCTCCTTGACCGTGGCGAGCGCCAGCGGCTCCTGTCCAAGCTCGTAGGCCTCGTTGATCGGCCGTCGCCCGTAGCCGGGAACGTCGACGACGAGGTCGCGCGGGAACGACAGCATCGAGATCGTCTTGGTGCGCGGATCGACGCGCATCAGCATCATCGTGTCCGAGCGGCCCGGGCCCTGACCGGGGCGGCGGTCCTCGCCGATCACCAGCGCCGTGATCGGCTCGTTGACGGTGGCTACGGCGAGGCCGTCCTGCGCCTCCTGCTGCTGCTTGTCCGACGACTTCGTGATGGCCGTGACGGTGTCCTGGACGTACCAGTAGCCGTAGCCGACGACAGCGAGCACCGCAATCACCGCGAGCGCGCCGATGCTGCCGACGACCCACGGCCACCGGCGGCGGCGCTTCGCGGGCTCCGAGCTGTAGAGCGTCATCGGCGAGCGTCCGCCGCCACCTCCGCCACCGGCGCCGGAGCCACCGGCCGCGAGTACGGGCTTCGCCGCCGTCTCGACCGAGCCATCGGCGCGATGCACCTTCATCTTGGACGTGGCCGGGAGCGCCGCCGCGGACTTCGCCGCCGCAGCGGCCTCGACGGCGGCATCGGCGCCACCGGCGACGGGGGTCTCGGGCGCCGTCGGGGACGGCGAGGCGGCTGCTGCCTCGTCGGCGCCGCCGCCGATAGAAGTCTCGGGCGCAGTTGGGGGCGGCGATGCGGCCGCTGCATCGGCGGCGCCGGCGACGGGAGCCTCGGGCTCGGTCGGGGGCGGCGACGCGCTGGCGTCTTCGGGTGGGGGCGTCGGCGTCTCCACGGTGGTCTTGCCTCGCAGACCGGCCTTCCGACCGGTCCCCGAGCACTGGCTGAGTATACCCCGCGGTTTCCCCGGCCCCTCCCCAGATCGCGTCCGAACTGTGATCCGGCCACCTGATCTGGCAGTATCCGCACGATGGACGTTCCGTCGCAGATTGCGGTCGTCCGCCACGGGCAGACCGAGTGGAGCGTCAACGGTCGGCATACCGGGACGACTGACATCCCGCTGACCGCCCATGGCCGCGAAGAGGCCCGCGCCTCCGCCCCGCTCGTGCAGGCGCTCGCGATCGATCACGTCCGCTGCAGCCCTCTCCAGCGGGCGCGCGAGACCTGTGACCTCCTCGGCCTCGCGGTGGCCCCGACAATCGATCCGGACCTCGTGGAATGGAACTACGGCGTCTACGAGGGGATCACCACGAAGGAGATCCGCGAGACGGTGCCCGCGTGGACCGTCTGGTTCGGCGGCTGCCCCGACGGTGAGACGCCGGAGCAGGTCGCCGCCCGCGTCGACCGCGTGATCGCCGCGGCCCGCACGGCCGGCGGCACCACGCTGGTCGTCGCCCACGGGCATGTCCTGCGCGTGCTGACGGCCCGCTGGCTCGGCCTACCGCCCCAGGACGGTCGCTTTTTCCGCCTCGACACGGCGACCGTCTCCCTGCTCGGGTGGGAGCGCGAGACACCGGTGGTGCTGAAGTGGAACACCACAGGCTAAGCACCGCAGGGGCTTAGCCTGTGGTGTCACCCAAGGGGCGGATATGACATCCGCGCAGTTGTGGCGTCCGCCTACCGCTCGACGAGATCGATCACGACCGGGCACCCCTCCAGCCCGGCGGCCTCGCGCAGCCGGTTCTCGAGGAAGTACGCGTAGTCGCGCGTGATCAGCTTGCGGTCGTTGATGGTGATGCGGAAGCGCGGCGGGCGGGTCTGGACCTGCGCCCCGTAGATGACCTTCATCCGCTTGCCGTGCACGAGCGGCGGCTGGCGCTGCGCGACGGCGTCCTGGAGCGCGCGGTTGACGGCGGGCGTCGGCATGCGCCGGGTGTACGCCTCGTAGAGCTCCTCGATGCGGTCGAGCAGGCGGTCGAGGCCGCGTCCGGTGACGGCCGAGGTGGTCACGATCATCGGCCGCTGGCGGAGCTTGCGTTCGATGCGCAGGCGCAGATCGTCCAGGTCGATCTCGGAGGCATCCCACTTCGAGACGACGACGAGCGTGGCGCAGCCCGCTTTACGCGCTGCGTCCGCGACGTCGAGGTCGTGATCCACGAAGCCCTCGGCGCCGTCGATCAGGACGAGGGCGATGTCGGCGTGGTCGGCCGCGGCCAGCGCGCGCTTCTCACTCCAGTACTCGATGTCCTGCCGGAGCGAGCGCTTGCGGCGCATG
>JBIIFR010000123.1:0-5343 GCA_044237215.1 Gaiellales bacterium | reverse complement strand
GAGCGGCTGCTGGTCGATGAGATTCCGCCGCCGCCGGACGGTGGTTCCGCCTTCTCGAACCGCTCGACGACGCTGCTCGCGATCGTCGCGGTGGTACTGATCGTGATCGGCGTGGGGCTCGCCTGGGTCGCGCTGCGCGAGCCGTCCGCCGGCGAGGATACGACCGACACCGCGATCACGGCGCCCACGGACACCGTCATGACGGACACGGGCTTCACCGACACGACGTTCACGGATACCGGCTTCACCGACACGACGATCACCGACACGGGCATGACCGACACCGGCTCGAGTGCAGGCGGCTGGCCGGCCGGGCAGACCGGCTGGGCGGTCATCCTCGCCTCCAAGAGCCAGTCGACGTTCCAGGAGTCGGATGCCCAGCTCGTCGCGGACGAGGCGGCGACTGCGGGCGTACCGATGACGGGTGTGCTCGACTCGTCTCTGTTCCCGTCGCTCAATCCCGGCTACTGGGCGGTCTTCTCCGGTCCGTACGCCACGCGCGAAGAGGCGGAGGCTGCGGCCCAGACGGTCCAGAGCCAGGGCTATCCCGACGCCTACGCGCGCGAAGTCCAGCCCTAGCCACTCAGCGTCCGGGCTATTCCCGCCAGAGGGAGTTTGTGATCTTTCGCACGATAGCTTGTGTCGTGAACGTATCACCGCTACACTGCGTCTCACGCGCTTAGCAGGTTCCCCCCGCGGAGCGCCCCGCTTGTACCCCATCCGTTCGTAGCCCCGGCTGCCTGCGGCCTCCAACCACTCCCCTCTGGAGTCCTTATGTACCGCTTCAGCCGCCAGATCTTCATCGAAATCAAGGACGCGGTCGACCCCTCCCCCGACACCATCTCGGCCCCGGAGGCGCGTCGGCGCATCCTCGCCGCCTGCGAGAGCACGATCGAGCGCCTCGCCCGCGATAGCCGCTACTTCCCGAAGCCGGCCCGCAGCCTCTTCCAGGAGATTCGCTACTACTTCCCGATCACCGAGCAGGCCCGTGTCTACTACACGGTCGAGCGCTACATCGGCCTCGCGCAGGACTTCATCCGCGACGAGATCGAGCGCCACGGCGAGGGCGTCGTCGCCCCGTGCCGCGCCACGACGCGCAAGGGCAAGCCGTGCCAGCGCACGCCGCTGCCCGGCCGCGAGTACTGCCCGTCGCACTCGCACCTCGAAGAGGTCGTGCTCAGCGCGTAGACCCGCGCGGGAATTCAGCGGAAGCCGAGGGGCCCGGGAGCAATCCCGGGCCCCTCGTCGTTTCCGGGGGCGCCGCTCGCCGAATCGGCGCGGGTGTCACGCCGTCCCGACGTCAGCATTCGCCGGATCGTCCAGCGATAGGTGCAGCTGTTCCCCCTCCACGAGGCGCGACACGCTGACGCCGAGCAGACGGATCGGCGGCGGTCGGTCGCGCAGCGCGCGCTGCAGCGCCAACTCGGCAAGGCGCGTGATCTCCGTCACGTCGCCGGTGGGCTGCCGCGCCGATGAGGCGCGCGAGAGGATGCGGAAGTCGGGGTAGCGGAGCTTGACGGTGACGGTGCGCGCGACCAGCCCCTCGGCCAGCATCCGCTCCGTCGCACCGGCCGCCATCCGCGCGGCGAACGCCGACAGGATCTCCGGATCGGCGATGTCGTGGTCGAAGGTCTCCTCGTTGCCAATCGTCACGGAGGGCCCGCTGGCGGCGACCACCGGGCGGGCATCGATGCCGCGCGCACGCTCGCGCAGGTCTCGTCCGACGGCGCCGGGGAGCACCAGCCGCAGCGTCTCGTCGTCGAGGTCAGCCAGTTGGCCGATCCGCTCGAGACCCGCGATCTGCAGGCGCTTGTCGGCCTTCGGACCGATCCCGGGCAGCGCGCGCAGAGGCAGTGGCGCGAGGAACTCCTCCTCCCGCCCCGCCGCCACGACGACCAGGCCGACGGGCTTGTCCTGATCCGAGGCGACCTTGGCGACCGTCTTGCCTGTGCCGCAGCCGAACGACGCGCCGAGCCCGGTCTCCCTGCGGATGCGCTGCTGCAGCTCGCCGAGAAAGCGGCGCGCCTCGCCCGCCGTCGCTGCGGCCGTGCTCAGATCGAGGTAGCCCTCGTCGATGCCGACCTGCTCGACGAGCGGCACGGCACCGCGTACCAGCGCCCAGAGCCCTTCGGAATGCCGCTTGTACTTCGCCATCTCCGGCCGCACGAAGGTCGCGGTCGGGCAGCGACGGAAGGCCTCGGCCGAGCTCATCGCCGAACGGATGCCGAAGGCGCGCGCCTCGTAGGAGGCCGTGGCCACCACACCGCGTCCGTGCGGATCGCCGCCCACGACAAGTGGCACTCCCACCAGCGACGGCTGCTCCAGCACCTCGACCGCCGCGAAGAATGCGTCAAGGTCGAGATGGGCGACGACGCGGCTCACAACGACGAGGCTACCACCTCATTTCCCCGCAAATAGCGGATTTTTGCGGTGCCTGCAGGCGCAAGACCCACGCAGCGATCAGCGATCCTGCCTATGCTGCCTTCCCATGGGAGCGAGGAAACCGCAGGGCCTGTCGGGGGTCGACCGTTGAGCCATGACGCCGACAAGCTGATCCGCCAGCTCTCGCTGGTCGCGTACATCATGGCCGAGAAGCGGCCGATCACGGCCCGCGATGCCAAGAACGCCGTCGAGGGCTACTACGACATGTCCGACGAGGCCTTCGCCCGTCGCTTCTACGCCGATCGCGCTGAGCTGCTGGCGCTGGGCGTGCCGATCAAGTCGAATCGCGACGAGTTCACCGGCGAGGAGCTCTACACGCTGACGCGTGAGAACTACTTCCTGCCGCCGCTGCACCTGACCGACCGCGAGCTCGCCGCGCTCAACACCAGCCTGTTCCTGCTGGAGGGCCAGTTCGCCTACGCCGCACCGCTGCGGCTCGCCCTGCAGAACCTCGCGCTCGGCCGCCCGGGCGTGCTCGAGCAGTCGCCCGCAATCGGCGTGTCGCTCGACCTCTCCGGTGGCGGTCACTCGCCCGAGATCGCCGCGCGCCTCGCCAAGCTCGAGGGCGCCATCTCGAAGCAGAAGACGATCGTCTTCTCCTACTTCGCGATCAGCACTGGCCAGGAGAAGAGCCGCACGGTCGATCCGTACGGCCTCTACTTCTCCGACTCGAACTGGCACCTCGTCGGCCATGACCACGCCCGCGACGCGATCCGCAACTTCCGCGTCTCGCGCATCCGCGGCGACATGCGCTTCCATACCCGCAAGGAGCGCGACTTCCGCCGCCCCGCCGACTTCGACCCCGCGACGTATCGCGACCGTGCGATCTGGGCGCTCGACGAGCCCGTCGGCGAGGCCAGCCTCTACGTCGCGCCGAGCGCGGCGTGGCTGGTCGATCGCCTCTTCAACAAGCACGGCGAGGTCACCACGCACGAAGACCGCTCCGCCACGTTCGAGACGCAGTACAGCGACGTCGACCGCCTCGTCGAGTGGATCCTCGGCCTCGGCGGCCAGGTGCTGCCGCTCGGTCCGAGCGAGGTCGTCAGCGCCGTCGTCACGGCGCTCGAGAACGTCCGCGACGCGCACGCCGGTGACCCCCCGACGATCGCCTCGCCGAAGAAGATCGTGACGGAGCCCGAGGCGCCCGTCGCCCGCCCGTCGAACCCCGTCGCCCCGGAGCGCTTCGCCGTGCTCCAGGCCCTCCTCGCGGATCTCCTCGAGACCTGCGGTACGGACCAGAGCGGCTCGATCGCGGCCTCGGTGCTGCAGGATCGGTACAAGATCGACGATGCGGAGATGATCGAGCAGATCAACCTGCTCAACCTCGTCAACTTCGGCGGCGGCTGCTACGCCGTCTACGCCGAGCTCGACGACGAGGGCATGATCAACGTCCAGAAGGAGCTGTACGGCGAGGACTTCCGCCGCCCGGCACGCCTCTCGCCGCTCGAGGCCAAGGCGATCCTGATGGCCCTCGACCTCGTTGGCCCCCAGATCGCGGGCGCGACCAACTCCACGCTGGCGAGCGTGCGCGAGAAGGTCGAGATCGCCTGCGGCGGCGGTGTCCCCGGCGGCCAGCCGTCGACCACGGTCGACGTCGGCGTGCCCGAGGACGTCATCGGCGAGATCTCCCGGGCGATCGAGCACCATCGTCTGGCGCGCATCACCTATCTGTCGCGTACCTCCAACGAGGTCGCCGAGCGCGTCATCGAGCCGTACAAGCTCCGCGGCGTCAACTCTGACTGGTACGTCGAGGCCTGGGATGTCGGCGCCGAGGGCGAGCGCACGTTCCGCATCGACCGCATCCAGACTGCAGAGCGCCTCAAGGAGTCGTTCACGCCGCGCGAGGGCCTCACCAACCTCGCCGAGCAGCGCAGCCTCGGCGGCACGAAGGGCTCCGTCAGCGTCTGGTTCTCCCCCGCCATCGCCCTGCGCGAGTCGGAGAAGCGCACCGGCGCCTCGCAGCTGCGCGACGGTGCGCTGCTCGACACGATCACGTTCGATTCCGAGCGCTGGCTCGAGGACGAGGTCATCAAGTACCGCGGTGACGCCGTGCTGATCGAGCCGGCCGCCCTGCGCGCCCGCGTCGCCCGACGCGCCACGCAGATCCTCAAGGAGGTCAAGGGCGCGAAGCGCCTGGCCTCCAAGAGTCGTCGCTAGCCGAGCACGCGGAGGGGTGGAAACCCGCGGTTTCGGCGATTAGCCTTTCGGCATGGCTGATTCCCCCATCGGCTTCCTGCGGAAGCGCCTCACCTACGCCAACGTCATCGCGACGCTCGCCCTGTTTATTGCGCTCGGTGGTACGTCATATGCCGTCACCGCGCTGCCCAAGAACAGCGTCGGAACGCAGCAGCTCAAGAAGAGCGCGGTCACGAGCGTGAAGGTCAAGGACGGCTCGCTCGTGGCGGCCGATTTCGCCGCCGGGACGCTGCTCAAAGGGGAGACTGGTGCGACCGGCCCCACAGGCGCAACCGGGGCCCAAGGCGCGACCGGACCGACCGGACCCGTTGGATCCGCGGGATTCACCGAGGCGAGTGCCGACGGTGAAGTGCAGACCGACCCGGCATCAGCCGGATCGCAGCCCACGTCGAGTTTCTCCCTGAGCACGACGCGTGCTGGTTCGCTCTTCATCATCGGACGCGCACGCGTCACGAGCACGAGTACGAGCACCTGCCCCGGTGCCGAATCCCCCGTCTGGGGCCTCTACATCGACGGCATCGCCGTCCCGAAGAGCGGGTACACCGGCCTGGAGGCCACCTCGTACGACACGATGACCCTCTTTGGCGTAGCGCCCGCGATCACGGCGGGAGCCCATACCGTGTCCATCCGTGTTGGGTGCAGCTCCAATTCCACCCCCGGAGCCGCCACGTACGGCGACTCCAACTCCGAGATCGCGGTCATCAA
>JBIIFR010000122.1:0-5344 GCA_044237215.1 Gaiellales bacterium | reverse complement strand
CGACGTCTGCCTGTGTCAGTACACCGACCACGGCCACTGCGGGCTCGTCGGGCCACACGGTGAGATCCTCAACGACGCCTCGCTGCCCGCGCTCGCCCGCGCCGCCGTCGCGCACGCCCGCGCCGGAGCCGATCTCGTCGCGCCGTCTGACATGTTCGACGGCCGCGTCGGCGCGATCCGCGACGCGCTGGACGAGGAGGGCTTCGCCGAGTCGGTGGGCATCCTCGCCTACTCGTCCAAATTCGCCTCGTCGTTCTACGGCCCCTTCCGCGACGCCGCCAACTCGACGCCGACGCAGGGCGATCGTCGCTCCCATCAGCTCGATCCGGCCAACCGTCGCGAGGCCGTCCGCGAGGGCCTGATCGACGAAGAAGAGGGTGCCGACATGTTGATGGTCAAGCCCGCACTCACCGCTCTCGACGTCATCGCCGACCTCTCTGCGCAGACCGATCTCCCGGTACTCGCGTATCAGGTGTCGGGCGAGTACGCCATGCTCAAGCACGCGGCGGCGGCCGGCGCCTTCGAGTTCAAGGACGCCTACCTCGAGTCGCTCCTGTCGATCCGTCGCGCGGGGGCCCGCGCCGTCATCACCTACGGGGCCGTGGAGGCCGCACAGTGGCTCCGGTAGGCACCGCCGCCTCCCGCGTTGACCGCATTGCCGATCGCGCCGCGCGCGGCAGCGATGTCTGGGCGCGCTCCGTGCTCGAGCCGGAGGACCGCGTCGGCGGCACCCTCTTCGGCGGGATCGCGGGCAGCGCCTTCGCCGATGGCGTAGAGACGATCTACGAGGGCTATCTGGTGCACCACGCGCCGCGCGGCCGTGTCTTTGCGCCGGCCGGTCTCGAGCAGGGCCTCCTGCTCGGCGACTACCTCTACGCGACGGGCCTTGTGCAGGTCTGCGAGGCCGGCGACGTCGATGCGATCGCCGCGCTGGCGGACCTCGTCTCCCTCGCAGCGCACCTGCGCGCCACCGGTCTGCGCGTCGACGGCGAGCTCTGGCTCGCCACCGCCCGCCACCTGTCCGGCCCCCGTGACGACGCGCTGGCCGACGCCCGCGAGGCGCTGCGGGCCGGCGACGGCGCGCCGCTGATTGCCCTGGTCGCCGATGCGGAGGCCGAGCCCCTGCTGACCGAGCACCGTCGTCTGATGGGAGATGTCGCATGAACGGACCGAAGGATCTGCGCGCGTGGATCGAGCTCCTGCGGCGCGAGGGCGAGCTGGTGGAGATCACGCAAGAGGTCGACTCGTACCTCGAGATCACCGAGATCGCGGATCGCGTTCTCAAGGGCGGCGGTCCCGCGCTCCTGTTCTCGAACGTCAAGGGCTCGCGGATCCCGCTTCTGATCAACCAGTTCGGCACCGAGCGTCGGATGCTGTTGGCGATGGGGCGCGACGACTTCGACTCGATCGGCGACGAGATCGGCGAGCTGCTCGAGCTGAAGCCGCCGGACGGCCTCAAGGACAAGGTCCGTACGCTCAAGCGCCTCAAGGGCGTCGCCGATGCGCGTCCCAAGGTCGTGCGCTCCGGCGCCTGCCAGGAGGTCGTCTGGCCGGAGCCCGATCTCGACCTGCTGCCGATCCAGTTCCAGTGGCCCGACGACGGCGGTCCGTTCATGACGATGGCCAACGTCATCACCAAGGACCCCGTCACCGGTGGACGCAACGTCGGCATGTACCGCCTGCAGAAGCACAGCAAGAACGAGCTGGGTCTGCACTGGCAGATGCACAAGGACGGCGCCGCGGACCATCGCGAGGGCGAGGGGCGGATGGAGGTGGCGCTCGCGCTCGGCACCGATCCGATCACCGCGTACTCGGGCTCCCTGCCGCTGCCGAAGCACGTCGACGAGTACATGGTTGCCGGCTGGCTGCGCGACGAGCCGATTGAGCTCGTGCAGTGCAAGACCGTGGATCTCCAGGTCCCCGTCAATGCCGAGATCGTGATCGAGGGCTACTGCGTACGCGGCGAGACGAAGCCCGAGGGCCCGTTCGGCGACCACACGGGGTACTACACGCCCGTTGATGACTTCCCGGTGCTGCACGTCACCGCCATCACCTCGCGCCGCGACCCGATCTACCCGTCGATCGTCGTCGGCCCGCCGCCGTGCGAGGACCTCTGGCTCGGCAAGGCGACGGAGCGCATCTTCCTGCCGGCCGTCCGCGTGACGCTGCCCGAGGTCGTCGACTACGACATCCCGTACGCCGGCACCTTCCACAACT
The DNA here is from genome assembly GCA_044237215.1 of Gaiellales bacterium. GTDB lineage: Bacteria > Actinomycetota > Thermoleophilia > Gaiellales > F1-60-MAGs149 > F1-60-MAGs149. Next base: position 3,127 of record JBIIFR010000122.1, on the reverse strand, counting down.
GCGTGATCGTGTCGATCCAGAAGCGCTTCCCCGGGCACGCACAGAAGGTGATGAGCGCGATCTGGGGCACGGGTCTCCTGTCGCTGACCAAGGCCGTGATCATCGTCGACGAGTGGGTCGACGTGCACAACTACACCGAAGTCGTCTGGCAGATGGGTGCCAACATCGATCCCGCGCACGACATCCTGATGTCCTACGGCCCGCTCGATCAGCTCGACCACGCTGCGCGCCTCAAGGCGATCGGCGGCAAGATCGGCTTCGACGCCACGGCCAAGTGGGAGGGGGAGGGCTACACGCGCGGCTGGCCCGAGGTCAACCGCATCCCCGCTGGGGTCAAGGCGGCGGTCGACGCGCGCTGGGCCTCGTTCGGCATCGACATGCCGGGGCACGTTCGATGAGCCGGCAGTCCGGAGAGTCCGGGGGCTATGCTCGCAACGCGATGCGGCCGCTGACGGCTGCGCAAGGAGCCTGAACGTGGAGCGGACCGACGACGAGTGGCGCGCGATCCTGACGCCGGAGCAGTTCACTGTGCTCCGCCAGCAGGGCACCGAGGCGCCGTTCACCGGGGCCTACTGGGACGATCACGCCCCGGGCCTGTACCACTGCGCCGGCTGTGGCACGCCCCTGTTCTCGTCGGACGACAAGTTCGACAGCGGGACGGGCTGGCCGAGCTTTACGCGCCCGGTTGAGGACGATAATGTCGGCGCACGCGAGGATGCAAGCCACGGCATGCGTCGCATCGAGGTCGTCTGCAAGGCCTGCGGCGGCCACCTCGGCCACGTCTTTCCCGACGGTCCTGGCGAGGGCGGCCTGCGCTACTGCATCAACTCGTGCTCGCTCACGCGCGAGGAGGCGACCGCATGACCGCGAACCACCCGCTTGTGCCGATCGTGGCGACTTTGACATCGCGGGGGCAGAACCCCCAAGATACGTGCGTGACTGGAAGGACTTACCGTGGCTGACAACGGATCTGATCGCGCTGGCGTTTCGTCGTTCAGCGACGTCAACGACCCGCGTGCGGTGATCAGCCGCAGCAAGTTCCTGACCGGAGCGACGATCGGCCTCGGTGGCCTGATCGGGGTCGCCGTCGCTGTTCCCGTCGTGGGCTTCGTGCTCGGACCCGCGTTCGCCGGCCAGGACTGGTACTGGACGAGCTTCGGCCCGGTTGACAATGCGGAGTACCAGGAGGGCACCTACGTGCCCGTCATCTTCGAGCGCGGCAAGCTCGGCGATCTCGATCGCCGCGTCGCCTACGTCCGCCGCGACGGTGCCGAGGAGTTCACGATCGTCTCGAACGTCTGCATGCACCTCGGCTGCCCTGTGCAGTTCAAGACCACCGGCTTCGCGTGTCCCTGCCACGGCGGTCAGTACGACACGGAGGGGCTCGTGACGGCGGGACCGGCGGTCCGTCCGCTCAACCGCTTCGAGTACAAGGTCGACAACGGCCAGCTGCTCGTCGGGCGCCCGTTCGCGACCGAGGATGTCGACGGCGAGGTCGTGATGACCGATCAATTCAAGCTTCCCGGTGAGCCCGTTGGTGGGCTCCTCGGGTGGCTCTACCCCGTCCCGCCGGTCTGAGGCAGGAGCACACCATGTCCACGCTACTTCCGCCGCCTGGTGAGATCGCCAAGATGCCCGTCGACTGGGTCGAGGAGCGCTCCGGCCTCGTCTCGCTCGGCAAGTTCATGCTGTTCCGCAACGTGCCGAAGGACATCTCCTGGCTGCAGACGCTCGGCTCCGCGCTGATCACCGTCTTCATCCTGCAGGTCACCACCGGCATCCTGCTGGCCATGTACTACCAGCCCGATCCGGACACCGCCTGGGCGACGATCAAGTACATCACCGATGACGCCACCCTCGGCTGGCTCGTCCGTGGCATGCACAAGTGGGGCTCCTCCGTGATGGTGGTGCTGCTCTTCCTGCACATGGGCCGCACGTTCCTGTTCGGCGCCTACAAGTACCCGCGTGAGATGACGTGGATCACCGGCGCGATCATCTTCATCATGGTGATGGCCATGTCGTTCACCGGCTACCTGCTGGTCTTCGACGAGCGCGCCTACTGGGCCACGATCGTCGGCGTGAACATCAACGGCACGGCGCCGATCCTCGGCCCCGCGCTGTCCTGGGTCCTGATGGTCGGCCCGGAGATCTCGACGCACACGCTGTCGCGCTTCTACTCGCTGCACATGCTGGTGATCCCGAGTCTGCTCGCCGGTCTGATCGGTCTGCACATGCTGCTGGTGGTCCGCCTCGGCGTCACGTCGCCGCCGTGGTCCCGGATGCAGGTTACGGAGGATGACGCCTGATGCCCCGTCTCACCGCACGCGAGCGCCGCGCCAGTTACGAGCGCGAGTACGCCTTCCAGAAGAAGCACGGCAAGTCGTTCTTCCCGCATGCCGTCTTCCACGACACGATCGTCAGCCTGATCGTCGTCGCCCTGATCATGGGCATGTCGGTCCTGTGGTACCTGCAGTTCGGCGCCATTCCGGCCGATCCCGATGCCGGCCGCATGGGCGGCCTTCTTGGCCCCGCCTACGAGGCCAAGGCCGACCCGGGCGTGCTCGGCTACGACCCGAAGCCGGAGTGGTACTTCTTCTTCCTGTTCGAGCTGCTGCGCATCTTCAAGACGCCTGAGCTCCTGATCGTCGGCTCGGTCATCATCCCGACCATCTGGATGGTGCTGCTGATCGGCTGGCCGTTCATCGACCGCAACCCGGACCGGCGGCTCTCGCGTCGCCCGATCGCCCTGTCGATCGGCGTGATGGTGCCGATCGTTCTCCTGACGCTCACGTTCTACGGGTCGAAGGCACCAGGGGTGGCCGGCGAGACCTCAACGGCGCCCGGCGCCGCGGCCTTCGCCAATGGCTCGTGTTCAACCTGCCATACGTTCGCCGACGCTGGCACGAACGGCAACGTCGGACCGAACCTCACGCAGAACGCCGTGGACTACGAGACGGCGCTCAATCTGATCGTGAACGGTCAGGGTGGCATGCCCGCCTTCAGCGCGCAGTACAACGAGGATCAGATCTCCTGTCTGGCCGGCTACGTCGCGACCCACTCGGGCGCCGCCGCCGGCGAGAAGGGGCCGGAGGCGGCCACCGCCGCGGAAACCTATCCGGCGTCCTGT
>JBIIFR010000121.1:0-5349 GCA_044237215.1 Gaiellales bacterium | reverse complement strand
AGCCACGGTCGAAGCCCGCACGATCGGGACCACGTGCGGCGCGACGTCGGCGAGCGCGCCGAGGTTCGACAGCATCTGCAGGCGTGTGCGCTCGGCGTCGCCACCAAGCCGCCCCGCCATCCGCACGGTGATCCCCACCTCGCCGAGCGCGGCGATGCGCAGGAGCGCACCCGGGCCGGCCGTGGCGGCCTGGTCGACCGCGTCGAGGTCGAGGTACGCGCCGGCAAAGCCCACGTGGAAGCCGACGCCACGGATGCGCTCGGCGGTGTCGGACGCGGGCTGGCCGAGGCCGATCAGAAACTGGTAATCCACGAAAACAGTGCCGCTGGCGCGCCGCTCGGCATCGTGGAAGGCCACGTCGCACGTCTCGCGCGCGCCGGGGACGACCGGCGGGATGACGGTGGTGACCCCGCCGCGCGCGGCGGCGATGGTGCCCGACCCGAGGTCGTCGGCGGGGACGCCCGTACCGCGCGGCGCGCCGATCGGCGCGAGCGCGTCGATCGCACCCGGCAGCGCCGTTAGCCCGCCCGCATCGAGCTCCTCGAACTCCTCGCCCTCCGCGGGCACGTGCTCGAGTGCAGGACCGCGCTCGGCGATGACGCCGTCGCGGATCAGCAGATCACCCGCCTCCCCCGTCGCGGAGTCGCCGAAGATCAGGTTGCGCAGAAGGAGCGTCGCCATGTCCGGAACGGTACCGGCATTGCGCCTACGGCGACGCGCGACACCTCGAGGTGTGCGTATTCGCACGTTTTGCCACGTGTGCGCGGGATCGCAGGGTTTGACACTCCGTCCTCCTCCGCCTATAACCTCTGTTCACCGATGGGTTCTGGAACCTCAGAGCCTGCGGTAGAGGAGACAGTGTGATCGGAGTCCGATCACAGAGACCACAGGGGGAACGGATGAGCAGTTCGGAATCCGACGACATGCGTCGCATGAATCGTCGCCAGTTTGTCAGGAACGCGGGCATCGCCGGCGTCGGCCTGACCGCAATGGGTGCGCTTGCCGCGTGTGGTGGCAGCGACAGTGACTCGTCCAGCTCGAGCAGCGACACCGCTGCCGCAGCCTCGACCGCTGACGTCGCTCCCTACCAGGGCACGCTCAAGGTCGTCGGCCTCGGCGTCGACCTGATCGACCCGATCAAGGCCGCCTTCGAGAAGGCCACGCCTGGTGTCACGCTTGAGTTCACCGTCAAGTCGACGCCGGAGTGCACGCAGATCGCACTCACCCAGCCCGACTCGCTCGACATCCTGTCGGGTTACTACCAGCAGATCGACCAGGTCTGGCCGTCGGGTAACTTCATGGCCATTCCGACCTCGGCCATGACGCGCTACTCCGAGATTTCGCCCCTGATCACCAAGGGCGCTCTCATCGAGGGTGGCGGCAATGTTGGCCAGGGCGACGCCCCGTTCCGCAAGCTCTACGCGACGTCGGACACGGAGGTCAGCGAATCCGAGACGGAGTTCATTACCTTCATCCCGGGCAACAACAACGCCGACTCGTTCGGCTACAACGTGGAAGAGCTCGGCGAGCAGGACTCGTGGGCGATCCTCGTGGATCCGCAGCTGAAGGGCAAGGTTGCCCTGATCGACGATCCGACGATCGGTCTGATGGATGCCGCGATGGCGGTTGAGGCCAATGGCGACATGACGTTTGTCGACAAGGGCAACATGACGAAGGCCGAGATCGACGAGCTCATGTCGATTCTGATCAGCCTCAAGAAGGCTGGCCAGTTCCGCGGCTTCTGGGCGACGTTCGACGAGTCCGTCAACTTCATGTCCTCCGGCGAGGTCCTCGTCGAGTCCATGTGGTCGCCGGCCGTCTCGCTCCTCCAGGCGCAGGCATTCCCGGTGCGGTACGCCGCTCCGAAGGAGGGCTATCGCGGCTGGGGTGGCGGCAACATGATCGCCAAGCACGTCGAGAAGGATCCCTCCAAGCTGGCGGCCGCTCTGGCCTACGCCAACTGGTGGAACACCGCTGAGCCGGCCGGCATCATGGCCGCTCAGGGCTACTACAACGGTGTCTTCCAGGCATCGGTGGACGGGCTCAACCTGCTCAACCCCGACAACGGTGCCGACTACGTCGGCTACTACCTCGAGGGCAAGCCGGCAGCCGGCACGCTGAACGATCCGTTCGGCCAGCCCAGCATCAAGGCAGGAGACACCCGCGACGGTGGCTCCTACGAGGAGCGCTGCGGTAACTTCAACACGTGGAACAGCTACATGACCGAGGCTGACTACGTGAACCAGAAGTGGCAGGAGTTCAAGAGCGCCTAAGGCGTTCGTTCTGCCAGTGGTACCAGGAGGGGGCGACTTCGGTCGCCCCCTCCGCTGCTAGTCATTTGTATTAACGAGAGGCGGGGAACAGGGTGAGCAATACAGGTCTCGTGCTGAAGGACGTGTACCGGATTTTTCCGGGCAACGTCACTGCAGTTTCGGATGTAAACCTCGAGATCAGCAACGGCGAGTACATCGTCTTCCTCGGCCCTTCGGGCTGTGGCAAGACGACGACGCTGCGCATGATCGGCGGTCATGATGATCCGTCGAGCGGCACGATCACCATCGACGGTGAGCTTCTCAACGGCGTCAACCCCGCGAAGCGCCCGATCACCACGGTGTTCCAGCACTACGCGCTGTTCCCGCACAAGTCGGTGCTCCAGAACGTCGAGTTCGGCCTGAAGATGCAGGGCGTCGACAAGACGGCCCGTGAAGAGCAGGCCAAGGCGGCCATCGACCTCGTCGGTCTGGGCGCGATGATGGATCGCAAGCCGCGCGAGCTCTCCGGCGGCCAGCAGCAGCGCGTCGCCCTCGCCCGCGTCCTCGTGACGCGCCCGAAGGCGATCCTGCTCGACGAGCCGCTCGGCGGCCTCGATCGTCTCCTGCAGATGAAGATGCGCGTCGAGCTGCGCGCCCTCCAACGCGAGCTCGGCATCACGTTCATCCACGTGACGCACAATCAGGAAGAGGCCCTCTCGATGGCCGACCGCATCGTCGTCATGGGCGACGCGATCGTCCAGCAGGTCGGCACGCCTGAGCACCTTGCTCGCCACCCGCGCAACGAGTTCGTCGCCAAGTTCATGGGCGACAACAACGTCCTTCACGGGAAGATCTCCGCTGCCTCCGGCGGCGTCGTCACCATCGACACGCCCTACGGCAAGGTCGAGGCCGACGGCACCGGCACGGTCGGCGAAGAGGGCTCCGTCTCCGTGCGCGCCAGCGTCGTGAAGATCTCCACCGATGCGGTGCCGAGCATCAACGGCGTCAAGGTCCGACTCGACTTCGCCGAGTACCTCGGCGACTCCGTCAAGCTGCACATGGATCTCGACGGCAAGCCGTTCATGGCGAAGGTGCACGAGGAGCGTTACGCGGAGATCCGCGCCTACGAGGGCAAGGACGTCACCGCCACGTGGGCACGCGAGGATGGTCATCTCCTTGAGCAGTAACGAGGATCACCACGCGCTCGACGAGGCGCGGGCAGAGGTCGCGGAGGCCGAGTCGCTCGGCTCTCCCGAGGTCGCCCTTGCCGTGCACGCGACGAGTGGGCCCGCCCGCTCGCCGCTCGCCACCCTCGCCTGGATCGCACCGGGCAGCATTTGGCTCATCGTATTCCTGATCGCCCCGCTGCTGATGATCGTGCTCGTCTCGCTCTGGCAGCGGACCCCGGTTGGGTTCGAGCCGTTCTCGTTCACGGGCGAGGCGTACGCGCGCATCTTCGACACCCCCGTGTACCTGAATACCCTCCGCGACACGATCATCCGCGCGATCCTCGTGACCGGACTGTGCATCCTGATCGGCTACCCGATCGCGTTCTACCTGGCGCGCTGCGTCAAGACCATCAAGTTCCAGATCGCGTTGTTCATCGTCGTGCTCGCCCCGTTCTGGGTCGCGTACGTCGTGCGGATCATCGCGTGGCTGCCCGTGCTCGGTCGGCAGGGAGTGATCAACTACTTCCTCGTTGACGTGATCAATGTCGTCGATGAGCCGATCTCGGCACTGTTCTACTCGACGTTCGCGATCACGCTCGCGCTCGTGCAGCTGTACGTGCTCTTCATGGTCACGCCGATCTTCTTCCAGCTCGCAACGCTGGACAATGCGGCAATTGAGGCAGCACGTGATCTCGGAGCGAATCCGGGCAAGGTCTTCCGGGAGGTCATCTTCCCGCTGTCCCTGCCCGGCGTCCTGATCGGCTGCATCTTCGTGTTCGTCCTCGTCATGGGCGAGTTCGCAACGGTGCGTATCATCGGCGGCGGCACGATCCAGTCCGTCGGTACGCTGGTCAACGACTACTACACCATCCCTGATCTGCCGGCTGCCGCAGCGGCGGCGACGATCCTTGTCGCGGTGATGACGGTCGGCGTAGCGATCCTGCTCCGGTTCTCCAAGATTCGCGAGGTCGTGTGATGAGTCTGCTCTGGTACCTCATCGCGATCGTGATCCTGGCGATCCCGTTCGCCGCCATGGTGTTCCTGCCCATCAACAGGTCGAAGCCGATCCTCCTGGCGTCCTTCCTGATCTTCATCGTGTTCATGTACGGACCGATGCTGACGATGGGCGTGCTCTCGTTCCAGGGTCCGTTCGGCAGCATGACGCTGCCGGCCAAGGACCTCGGTTCGCTGCACTGGTTCACCGAGCTTGGCGCCGACTCGAGCCTGATGGTCGGCGTCCGCGACGGCATCAGCAAGTCCCTGTGGATCTCCCTCGTGGTCGCTGCGTTCACGGCGATCCTGTCGCTGACCTTGGGCATGGCGTTCCGGCGCCAGTTCCGCGGTGGCGGCATCCTGTTCTACGCGATCCTGCTCAGCCTGATGACGCCGGGGCTCCTGCTGTCCCTCGGCCTCTCGTTCCTGCTGTATTACATCGGGTTCGACAAGGGACAGGGCATCCTCGGCTACCTGCCGATCATCGGCGTGCAGACCGTCTGGGCACTGCCCTTCGGGTTCCTCGTGATGATGTCGGTGTTCAACCGGTACGACGCCCGTGCGGAAGAGGCGGCCCGCGACCTGGGAGCGACGAGTCTCACGACGTTCCGCGAGGTCACCCTGCCGCTGATCTGGACCGGCGTGTTCGGTGCTGGTCTGTTCGGCTTCACGCTCGCGCTCAACGAGTTCGAGCGCACGTTCCTGATCTCGGGTGCCATCAACACGCTCCCGCTGAAGCTCTACATCATCACCTCGTCATCGGTGCTCCGCCCGTACGTGTACTCGCTGGGTGTCGTGACGGTCCTGATCTCGTTCCTCCTGATCGCGCTCTTCCTTGTCGTGTCGGCAGTGACCGGCCGCAAGAAGGACCGTGCGATCGAGGAGGACGACGGTGGCGGCATGGACGCCTCTGCGCTCCAGGCCGCTCCGTCCGG
>JBIIFR010000120.1:0-5367 GCA_044237215.1 Gaiellales bacterium | reverse complement strand
TCCGCCAGGAGATCGCCAAGGTACCGGACGGCGAGTACGGCCCCGAGTACGGCTGGCTCGACGACGACGGACGCAACCGTGGCGAGAAGCTGCCGATCAAGGTCGTCGTGCGCATCGAGGGCGACAAGATGATCGTCGACCTGACGGGCTCCAGCCCCGAGGTGCCGACCGGCTACAACTGCCCGTTCGAAGGCACGACCGTCTCGGGCATGACGTTCATCGCCCGCATGATGTTCCTCGACGAGGCGACGTTCCCGGTCTTCGTGCCGCAGAACGAGGGCATGCTCCGGCCGGTCGAGGTGATCGCGCCCGAGGGCACGATCTTCAACCCGAAGTACCCGCGCGCCTGCTTCGCCCGCTTCTCGCAGGCCCAGCGCGCGGTCGACCTCGTGCTCCGCGCGCTGGCGCCCGTCATCCCCAACCAGGTGACGGCCGGCAACTCGGCGCACATCCACTTCCTCTCCTACTCGGGCTTCGTCGAGGCCGAGGGCGAGTACTGGGTGTACCTCGAGGTCGATGAGGGCTCGTACGGCGGTCGCCCCGACCGCGACGCCATGGACTCCGTCGACAACCTCATCGCCAACACGCGCAATAACCCTATCGAGGAGCTCGAGTGGCGCTTCCCGATGCGGACCGACCGCTACGAGCTGCGCGACGAGCCGGCCGCGGCGGGCAAGTGGCGCGGCGGCATCGGCATCGTCCGCGTCAACACGTTCCTGACCGACACGATCGTGACCTGCGAGGGCGAGCGTCACGAGTCCGACCCGCCGTGGGGCATCTTCGGCGGCCACGAGGGCCTCAACGGCTCGATGGTGCGCAACCCGGGACGCCCCGATCAGGAGTCCTGGTACAGCAAGGTCACCGGCTCCCAGCTGAAGGCCGGCGACAGCCTGCAGATCACCGTCCCCTCGGGCGGCGGCTACGGCGACCCGCTCGACCGTGATCCCGAGCTGGTGCGCAATGACGTCCTCGACGAGTTCACCACGCGTGACCTCGCCGAGCAGGACTACGGCGTCGTGCTCGTCGGCGAAGGGCTCTCCATCGCCGTCGATCTCGACGCCACCGAACGCCTGCGCGCCGAGCGCCGCACGGCCTGACTCAACCCACACGACCGACCCCAGGAGGAAGAACCATCATGAGCGAACTGCAGGAAATGCTGGACAAGATCTTTGCCGAGGACAGCGAGCTGTATCAGCAGCGCGGCTTCCAGCGGCGCATCGGCTTCGGCACGCGCCCCGCGATCCTGAACATCGATCTGGCCAACGCCTGGACGCACCCCGGCAACAAGTTCACGTGTGATCACATGGACACGATCATCCCGGCGACCGAGCGTCTGCTCGAGGCCGCCCGTGCCAAGAACGTCCCCGTTGTCCACACCACGACCGCGTACAAGAAGACCACGCGCGGCGAGTGGAGTGACATGGGCCTCTGGCACAACAAGATCCCCGTCGATGTCCTCGAGGAGGGCTCGTGGGAGGCCGCGATCGACGAGCGTCTGCTGCGCGATGAGGACCTCGTGATCTGCAAGAAGCGCGCCTCGGGCTTCCACGGCACGTACATGCAGGGCTTTCTGTCGGCCCACCGTGTCGACACGGTGATCGTGACGGGCGTGACGATGGCGGGCTGCGTCCGCCACACGGTCGAGGACGCCATCGCGTACGGCTTCCGCCCGATCGTCCCCCGCGAGTGCGTCGGCGATCGCGTCGCCGGCGTCGTCGAGTGGAACCTGTTCGATATCGATGCCAAGTTCGGCGACGTCATGGGCGTCGACGAGGTCATCACGTACCTGAACGGCATCGAGCACTTCGACGGCAACACCGTCGTCGCGTAGCGCCTCGGCGTCCGGGGTCGGCGGCTCGTCCCAGCCGTCGCCCCCGGGCGCCGCTTGCGCAGCGCGGGCAGGAGCACGCCCACCTCACCGCGAATTGGGGAGATGATTGGGACGACTGTGCAGCGCCTGCCCACCCTCATCCCGATCGTCGCCCTCGTGCTGGCCGGTGTTCTGCTGGCGGGCTGTGGTGCCTCGTCGCTCCGCGATCAGGAGACGGCAGTCGACGCGCAGGCCGCGCAGACGCCCGACGAGAAGGCCCTGGTGTCCGAGTCACTGCCGGTCGCCGCTGAGCCCGCGCCGCCCTCCGAACCGGCCGCCGCGATCGAGACGGCTGACACAGCGCCGAGCGCCGACAACCCCGCCGCCTGGGGCATCGTTCAGGCGGGCGCGCAGACCTTCGCCGGCCGTCTCGATCAGGCCAACCAGAGCGTCGCGTCGTGCCAGACGGACGCCGCCGCCGGCCTTGACTTCGACACCTGCATCGGCGAGGCCTACACGACGATCTCGGCGGCCGCCAGCGAGCTCGCGACCACCGTCGACGGGATGATCGCCCAGGCCGACGGCGTCTGTCGTGCAGCACTGAGCACCCTACGCGAGGCCGCTCAGGCGATGATCGACGACTACGCCCGCGCGGTCGTCACCACGGACCTCACCAGCCGCGAGACGCTCGACCTCCGGCTCGCCGAGGACACGCGCGCCTACGCCGACGAGACGATCGCTGCCGCAGCCGCCTGCAGCGGCTGACCGCCTGCGTGCAGATCTGGATCCGGATCCAGATTTACCGTTTTCGTGCAGATTTGGATCCGGATCCAGATTTGCTCAGAGCGGCGCGGGGGCGCCCGTGGCGATGCGCAGGCGCGGCTTGACCGTCTCGGCGAAGCGGCGGATGTTCGCCTGGACGAGCTCGTCGGGCATGCCGACCCAGCCGAACCGGAAGATCAGCGTGTCGCAGCGCAGCGCGTCGAGGTGCTCTTGCAGTTCCGCCACGCAGGTATCGGGGCCGCCGAGGATGAAGCGTCCGCCGGCCTTTAGGTCCTCCCAATCCTGGTCGAGTGAGTCGGCGTCAGGCATGACCTCGTCCTGCCCCCACTTGACGTACGCCTTGTACTTGGCCTGCAGGTAGGCGCGGGCCTCGCGCTCGGCGCTCTCGTCATCCTCGCCGACGTAGATCTCCTTCATCACGGGTAGCTCGGTCACGACCGGCAGCCCCGCCTCGGCACGCGCCTCGTGGAACATCGCGGTCTGGCGCACGAGCTCAGCGAGGTTGGCGTGCGGGTTGACGGTCCACGTGTCCGCGACGCGCGCGGCGCGCTTGACGGCCGAGTCGGCATTCGCAGCCAGCCAGATCGGCGGGCGCGGCGACTGCGTGGGGAGCATCGCCAGGCGCTGATTGACGAGCTTGTAGCCGAGACCTTCGGCCGTGACAGCCTCGCCCTCGAGCAGGCGCTTCACGACGTCGAGCTTGTCGAGGAAGATGCGCACCTTCTTGTCCGGAATACCGAAGGCGTCGAACTCCTCCGGGCGATAGCCGAGGCCGACACCGAGCACGAAGCGTCCGCCGGTAATGGCATCGAGCGTGGCCGCGTTCTCCGCGAGCTCGACGGGGTTGAGCAGCGTGAGCAACGCGATGTTCGAGGCGATGCGCATGTCGCCGGCGTCGGCTGCGATCCGCGCCAGCAGCGGCATCAGCTGCGCCATCTGGAAGACCTCGGTCAGGAAGTGCTGCCCGGCCGAGATGAGGTCGAAGCCGAGGTCACGGCACAGCGCGGTGTGCGCGACGGCCTGCTCGATGATCGTGTGCGGCGCCACCGTATCGGGCTGCTGCACATTGAGGAAGATGCCGATACGGGGCTCGCTCACGGCCCGTGCTCCTTGGTCTGCCGCGGCGGGATGCCCGGGCGGCTGCAGCATAGGTCAGTGGCACCGTCCGATTCCTCTCCCACACCCGCAACCCGTCTCCCCGCGGGGCGGCCGGATCAGGCGTCGATCACGCGGCGCTCGCCGTCCGGCACCAGCGCCATTACCTCAATCTCGATCATCAGCTCGGGCAGCGCCAGCGAGCGCACCTCGACGATCGTGTCCGCCGGGTAGGGCGGCGTGAAGTGTCGCTGGCGCAGCTCCATGATCTTCGGGAAGTGCGCCATGTCGGTCAGGTAGATCGTGACCTTGAAGATGTCCTCGAGGCCCGCACCACCGAGGCCCAGCACGCGCTCAATGTTCGCGAAGGTCTGCGCGGCCTGGGCATCGAAGTCGCCGGCACCGACGATCTCACCCTGCTCGGAGATCGAGGCCTGCCCAGACAGCACCAGCACGTTGCCGAGGCGGTAGCCGAGCGCGATGAAATACGGCGCGAACCAGTCGCCGTCGGTCGTGATGCGCTGGGCGGTGGTGGCATCGAACATGGTGTCTCCTGAGCGTCGTGGTGATGAGAGCCAACCGTCCCGCGGCATCTGTGTCAACTGCGCAACGGCCGGCGGGGGCGGGCAGGAGCCGCGCCCTCGTGACCGAAGAGCCGGAATATGCCCGAGTTCTACGACCGCACGCCCTCGTATCAGGAGCGCCGCCGCGCCGTGCGTCGACGCCGAGCGGCCCTGCTCACCGTGCTGACCGTGGCGCTGACCGTCGGCGGCGTCCTGTTCCTGCGCACCCAGGTTGAGGACGGCACGCGCGCAACCGCGGCGACGGCCACCGCCGCCGCGACGACCGCGGGCACCGTGCCGGCCACGACCGCGGAGGCTCCCGCCGAGCCTGCCACCGCGGTGGTCCCGGAGCACGTCGGACCGCCGTCGGACCGCACCCGCCTGCGCCTGATCCGGAGGATCACCGGCGACATCGCACCGAAGTCCGTGGCGGCGAGCGGCGCGGGCTTCATCACCGCACAGAACATGATGTACCGGCATACGGTGACGGTCTACAGCGCGCGCACGATGAAGCTGGTCGCGACGATCTCGGACTCCGTGAAGCTGGCGCAGTTCGGCATCAAGGGGCATCCGGGTACCTCGCAGGGCGCGCCGGTGGAGGCCGCCTTCTCGCCGGACGGCCAGTACGGCTACGTCTCCAACTACTCGATGTACGGCGCGGGCTTCGGCCCGGAGGGCAGTGACACCTGCACGCCGGAATCGGGCTATGACGACTCGTTCCTCTACCGCATCAACATGGAGAGCCTGAAGATTGACGGCGTCTATCCGGTCGGCTCCGTGCCGAAGGTCGTCAAGGCCACGCCGGACGGACGCTTCGTGCTGGTCGCGAACTGGTGCTCCTGGGACCTGTCGGTCCTCTCGGCCGAAACTGGCCGCGAGCTGCAGCGGGTGCCGATCGGCCCGTACCCGCGCGGCATCGTCGTCTCACCGAAGGGCAATGCTGTCTACGTCGCGATGATGGGTGGGACGAAGCTCGTCCGCGTCGACCTCGAGACCTGGAAGACGCGCACGATCGAGATCGGCGCCGGACCGCGCGCGCTCGAGTTCTCACCGCAGGGCCGCTACATCTACGCGACGTTGAACTCCGAGGGCAACGTCGCCCGCCTCGACCTCTAC
>JBIIFR010000119.1:0-5382 GCA_044237215.1 Gaiellales bacterium | reverse complement strand
CCGCCGTGCAGGCCGAGCTCGTGCGCCGCGTCGGCCAGCACTTCACGCTCGCCGAGCTGGCCACGGCCTGGCGCGAGGCCGATCGCTGGGCCCCGGATGTCGCCCTTGACGCGGCCCTGCCCGCTCGAGCACCCCGCTCAACGCCGCTGCTCGTGGATCTCGCCTGCGCACGCCTGCAGCGCAGTGCGCGCGACGCACACGCCTAGGTTCTGCCGCTGCGGCTGACCACAGCGCCGTGCTGGCCGTGCGGTCCGGTGCTACCCCTCGTCGCTGGCGGCGTCGGCGTCCTCGTCGACGCGCTCATCATCGTCGTCGGTCGCCGTGCTCAGCGTGATGCCGCTCGCGCTGATGGCGACGACGCCGCTGGCGAGGTCCACCCAGTGCTCGCGGTAGACCGCGGACTCGAGGATCGCGGCGTCGATGCGGATGACGAGGCCGTCGGGGCTGTGCTCGAGCGTGGCGGGGATCGTCGCGGCGCGACCCTTGCCGCGGCCACGACCGCCGCGGCGTCCGCGGCGACGGCGCTTGGCGGTGGCGTCGTCGGCGGGCAGCGGCTCGCCGGCTGCCGTGGTGGACGGCGGCTCGGCGGCAGCGGACTCGGCCTTGGGCGCCCGTGGGGTCCGCGGCTTGGCGGCGCGCGGCGCGGCGGCGGCGCGCGGAGCAGCAGCGGCACGGGGCGCGCGCGCCCGGGTGGGGGCGGGTGCCTCGTCGGGGCGGAGCAGGCCCTGCTTGCGACGGAAGTCCGCGATCTGCGCGGGGGTGACCTCGAGCTGATGTGCGATCCAGATGTCGGTGACGCCCTCGCCGACCCAGGTGCGGATCTGGTTGAGCTGGGGCTTGAGAGACGGAGCGCGGGCCATTGGCCCGAAGCGTACTCCGATCGGCTGCGCGACCCCGTCAGGCGCCGAAGGCGGAGCGCAGCGTGCGTAGCGAGAGGTAAATGAACGTGCCGGCGATCAGCGCCAGCACCGCGACGATCAGGAGGAAGCGCAGCCGGGCCCGGCGGCGCTCCGAGACCCGGACCTGGCTGCCCTCGCGCTCGGCCCGGGCGAGGGCGAGCTCGGTCAGCAGTTCGATCTCGAGTTCGCGGTCGGCGGGGTCGGGTGGTGGCGGTGGCGGTGGCGTGCTCACGCGCACACGGTAGCGAGCGCGCCTACAACCGGCATTCCCACAGGAAAACCTGGGCTAGAGTGGAATCCGAATGGTCATGCGGTATCTCCCTCTCCCTCTCGCTCTCACGTTCGCCATGATCGCGCTGGCCGCCGTCGCCGCGACGGCTCCCGCGCAGGAGCCCGTCACGGTCCCGCCGGCCCCGATTGTCGCTCCCGCCGGCTCGACCGTCGCCGGCGTCGATGTCTCCGGCCAGGATGCCGCCACGGCGCTGGCCACGGTCACCGCCGCCTTCGCGCAGCCGATCGTCATCCGCATCGGCGAGCGCGTCTTCAAGATCACCAACGCGCAGGTCGCGGCCACGGCGGACGTCCAGACGGCCGTCACCGAGGCCGTCAACCGCACCGCGGCCGGCAACACGCCCGTCACCGTCGACTACAACGAGACCAAGCTGCAGGCGGCGGTCGACCGGATCCTCCGGCTCTCGAGCACGAAGGGGAGCGCCGCCCGCTGGCAGATGGCGCGCACCAAGCCGATTCTCAAGCTCGGACGACCCGGCAACGCGCCGGTGCGCGGCGTCGTCGTCGAGCAGGTGCGTCGCGCAATCTCGCTGCCGATCTACCGCCCGCAGCAGGATGCGATTCCGCTGACGCCGGTCAACACCGCGGCGACGCTCGAGCAGCTCGGCTACGTCATCGTGATCTCGAAGCCCTCGCGCGTGCTCAACCTGTACGCGCCGAAGCAGGGCAAGGCGAAGATCGTGCAGCAGTTCAAGATCGCCGTCGGGGCCCCGTCGTTCCCGACGCCGACCGGGCGCTTCACGATCGTCTCGATGCAGAAGAACCCCTGGTGGTACCCGCCGGCCTCTGACTGGGCCAAGGACGCCGAGCCGGTGCCGCCGGGCCCGAGCAACCCGCTCGGCACGCGCTGGATGGGCTTCGATCGGCAGGACATCGGCATCCACGGGACGCCGGACTCCGGCTCGCTCGGCGGGTTCGCCTCGCACGGCTGCATCCGCATGTACATCCCGTCGGCCGAGAAGCTCTTCAGCCTCGTCGACGTGGGCACGCCGGTCATCGTCTACTAGCGCACCGCGTCGGCCGTAGACTTCGGCTTGGTGAAGCGCCTCGTCGCAATCGCAGTGGCCGTCGCGCTGCTGGCCCTCGGTGTCGTACTGGTGCGTGCCGTGATCAACTCGTCGGGCGCGCGCTCGTTCCCGAGCGAGGTGGCGTCGGGCGCCCGGCCGACGGCACCGGACTTCACGCTGCGGAAGCTCGACGGCACGGGCACCGTGTCGCTGGCCGACCTGCGTGGACAGATCGTCGTCGTCAACTTCTGGGCCTCGTGGTGTGACCCCTGCAAAGCTGAGGCGCCCATCCTGGAGGACTTCTGGCAGACGGAGGCCGAGCCGAACGGCGTGGCCTTCGTCGGCATCGACACGCAGGATCTGAGCGATGACGCGCGCGCCTTCGCCAAGACGTACGGCCTGACCTATCCGCTGGTGCACGACGATGGCGGCGAGGTCGCCCGCGACTACGGGGTCGGCGCCTTCCCCGAAACCTTCGTCATCGACGCACAGGGGCGCGCCATTGTCTGGTTCCCCGGCGCGATTACGGCCAAGGACCTGCGCGCGGCGATCACTGAGGCGGAGGCTCCGTGATGCGCCGGATCTCCGTGCTGGCGCTCCTGCTGCTCGCGCTCCTGCCCGGCGCCGCGGTGGCGGCGACGCCCCAGTTCACGATGGCGGAGATCGAGGCCGAGCTGATGTGCCCGACGTGCCAGTCCCGGCTCGACCTGTCGCACAGCCCAGCGGCCGACCGCATCCGCGCCTACGTCGAGCGCCGGCGGGACGAAGGCTGGACCAAGCAGCAGGTCAAGGACGCCCTCGTCGCCGACTTCGGGCCGTCCGTGCTGGCCGCCCCACCGGCAGCTGGCATCGGCCTCGTGGCCTGGGTGGTGCCCGGGGCGCTCGTCGCGGGTGGTGTCGTGGTGGTGATCGCCCTCACGCTGGTCTGGCGCCGACGCCGTGCACCCACTACTGCTGCCGAGCACGAACTCGATCCCGCCCTCGACGAGCGGGTCGACGAGGCGCTGCGCGCATTCGGCGATGACGAGTAGCGCGGCGCTCTTCGGTATGCTGGCGGCGCGTAATCCGACGCGGAGGAACCACCCGTGACCTACATCATCACCGAGCCCTGCATCGACACGAAGGACAGGTCCTGCGTGGACGTCTGTCCGGTCGACTGCATCCACGAGACGGATCGGATGCTGGTGATCGATAGCGAAGAGTGCATCGACTGCGGCGCCTGCGAGCCCGAGTGCCCGGTCGAGGCGATCTTCCCCGAGGATGCCGTTCCGGTGAAGTGGGACGGGTTCGTGAAGATCAACTACGCGTACGCCGAGGGCGCCGACGCGGTCAACAAGCTGGTGGTCGATCGCATCGAGGCGTCGCCGCCCGAGCACCTGTAAGGATCGTCGACCGGGGCGCGACGACACCCCGTGGCCCTTGCACTGATCCTCGGTCCGGCGCATGCCGGCAAGATCGCCGACCTCTACGCGCGTTACCTCGCGGAGCTCGCCGCCGGACGTAGCGCGTCGCTGGTCGTGCCGAGCAGCGACGTCAAGCGACAGACGCAGCGCGAGCTGCTGGAGCGGGCACCGGCGATCATCGGTGCCGATGTCGTCGACTTCGATGAGCTGTTCGAGCGCATCCTGCGGCTGACGGGCGATCGCCGCCCGGTCCTACGCGGCGGTGCGCGCCAGATCCTGTTGCGGCGCGTGCTGCCCGAGGCGCCGGAGTCGATCGGCATGCGCCTCCAGCGGCTCGGGTCGGCGCTGCTCGACCCGGCCGGCGTGCGGGCGGCCGGCGATCCCGTGCTGGCCGAGCAGTACGCGCGGTGGTGGACGGCGCTCGACGAGGAGCAGGTGATCGATCGCGGTCGCATGCGCATTGCGGTGATCGAGGCCCTGCGCACCGATGTTGCTGCGTGGCCGTCCGGCGAGGCGTTGTTCGCGCAGGGCTTCGATGATCTCAGCCCGGCGCAGGAGGAGCTGCTCCGCCTGGTCGCCCAGCGCGCCGAGGTGGTGCTGAGTCTCACGTACGAGGCCGGACGCGCGCCCTTCCAAGTCCTCACGCCGGTGGTCGGCCGCCTGGCCGAGCTGGCCGGCCCGGACGGGATCCTCGAGTTGCCGGCCGCGGCGTTCGCGCGCCAGCCCGATCTGATCGCGCTGGAGCGGCGCTTTGGCGAGCCCGCTCCCGACGCGCGTTGCGCGGCCTCGACGACGGGCGGCGTCGCGCTGTTCGAGGCCGAAGGCGAGCGCGGCGAGGCCGAGCTCGTCACCCGCGAGGTCGCCGAGGCGCTGCGCGACGGCACGCCTGGACACCGCATCGCGGTGATCGCACCGCGCGGTGCCGCCGATCGCCTGCGGCTGGTTCGCCAACTGCGTGAGGCCGGGCTCGAGGTCGATGCCGCGGAGGAGCGGCCGCTGGTCAAGACGCCGTTCGGCCGCGCCCTGCTGGCCCTGCTCGCGCTGGCGTGGGCCGACGTGCCCACCGACGCCGATCGACTGACGTGGCTGCGCTCGCCGTGGAGCGGTGCGCCGGTGCACCTCGTGGAGCGCATCGAACGTCCCATGCGCCGCTCGCAGGAGACGCTCGATGAGGGGGTCAAGCGGCTTGGCGAGCCGATCATGCGGGCGCTGGCACCCCCGGCCGGGGCCCGTGGCGCAGCGACGGCCGTCGGCGAGGTTGAGGCCGCGACGCGCGGCATGCTGCAGCGCGCGCACGGCCTCCGCGCCGCCGACGACTCGAATGCGCTGCGCGACGACGTCGCGGTGGCGACCGTGGTGCTGGCCGAGCTCGAGCGCCTGGCGGCGGTCGAGCCGGCCCCGACGCGCGCTGAGGTGCGTGAGCAGCTCGTGCAGCTGAGCCTCCGCGGCCGGCGAGCCCGGCGCGACGCGATCCGCATCCTCGATCCCCGGGCCGCGCGCACGGTCGACGTCGACGTGGCGATCGTGCTGGGCCTCGAGGAGCAGGCGCTCGGAGCGACCGCGGTGCAGGATCCGCTGGTTGAGCTGCCGGAGCAGGGCGACGTCGCCCGCCATCTGGCCTATATGGCCATCACGCGTCCGCGTCGACGCCTCGTGCTGCTGCGCCGCATCAGCGACGACGAGGGGCGCCCGCTGGCGCCCACGGCCATCTGGGAGGACCTCGTGGTGGCAGCCGGCAGTCCGGCGGTGGCCGAGCGTCGCGGGTTCTCGGACATCGTCTTC
>JBIIFR010000118.1:0-5404 GCA_044237215.1 Gaiellales bacterium | reverse complement strand
GCAACGCTCGACAGCTGGCACGAGCCCGACCGGATCCGCCGCGCCGCCCGGATCGCGGTCGCGCCGCGCACCGGCGCGCCGTTCGCGGCCACGCCCGAGACGATCGCCATTGCGATGCCGCCGGTGGACGTCTCCAGCACCGAGATCCGCCGGCGCGTGGCCGCCGGGGAGCCGATCGACGGGCTCGTCTCGCCGGGGGTGGCGCGACTGATCGGCGAGCTCGGTCTCTACCGCGGGTGAACAAGCGGTGGCTGCAGACGCTGCGGCTGATACCCTCAGGGCATGGAATCCAGTCAGGATCGATCCACTGCTGAGTAGCGCGCAGCTCGCTGAGCTCGCCGCCGAGTACGGCGCCGAGAAGCTCGCGACCGACATCGTCCTGCTCGATATGCGTGGGGTCGTGGACTACACCGACTGGTTCGTGGTCATGAGCGGGAGCAATTCCCGGCAGGTGCAGGCGATTGCCGAGGAGGTCTCCTTCAAGCTGAAGAAGGAGCATCGCCTGCTGCCGCTGCGCACCGAGGGCATGAAGGAGGGCCAGTGGGTGCTGGTCGACTTCATCGACATCGTCCTGCACGTCTTCGATCCCGAGGCCCGCGAGCTCTACCGGCTCGACGAGCTGTGGGGTCAGGTGCCGCACCGCGAGGTCTCCGAGGCCCCCGCCGAGGCGTAGCGGCGGCACGTACGCAGGACATTGCTATCCTGCGGATCCCGGGGCCATAGCTCAGCTGGGAGAGCGTCTGGCTGGCAGCCAGAAGGTCAGCGGTTCGATCCCGCTTGGCTCCATCGGGTCGCATTGCCGGCCGGCGGTCGGTAACGTTTTCGCCATGAACGCGCTTCGCATCCTCGTCCTCGCCGCCCTTGTCCTCGCGGCGACGGCTGGTACCGCTTGGGCCGGACCGGTCATCGGCAGCGCGGGCAAGACCTGCGAGCTGGGACCGCACGCAGTCTGCAACGGCGTCGTGCACCGCTTCGGCGTCGAGTATCACGGCAACCTGCGCGGCGCGCGGTTCAACGGAGCCGATCTGCGCGGGGTCGACTTCAGCGGTGCAAACCTCATCGGAGCAGACTTCCGCGGCGCCGATCTGCGGCGTGCGGACCTCAGCGGCGCCAACCTCCACGGCGCGCGCTTCGGGCTGCTGCCCGGCCGCGGCGCGGGCAGCCGTCAGGCAGCCGGCTGCGCGCCGAACTGCTCAGGCGCGAACCTTGCCGGCGCGAACCTGTCGTTCGCCACCTTGACGTCGGCGAACCTCTCCTCCGTCGGCGGGGACGGCATCAACCTCTACGGCGCCAATCTCTACAAGGCAAACTTCGTCGGTGCGACGCTGACGAACGCGAACCTATTCGCGGCAAATCTCAACCTCGCGACGGGCTCAGGGGCGAACCTGACGAACGCGATCATGGCCTTTGCGTCGATGGTCAGCTCGACGATGAACAAGGCGAACTTCACCGCCGCCAACCTCAACCAGGCCAATCTCCAGGCGGCGAACTTCCAGTATGCGAATCTCTCCGGGGCGAACATCAGCGGCGCGAATGTCTTCTTGCTCGACCTCGGCGAAGCCACGTGTCCGAGTGGTGCATCGTCAAACGCATCCGGAATGGTCTGCCCTGTTCCCACCGTGTTCGGGTAGGCGTTCTGCCTGGCTTCCTACGAGACGCGGCTGATGGGTGGGTTGCTGCCGACGGCGCCGTAGGGCCGGTGGCTGCTGTACCAGCGGGTGTGGCCGGTGATGGAGCGGGCGCTGTGTCGGTTGGAGATCGAGGTGCAGGCCCTTGACCACTCGCGCTGCAGGGTCCGGATGGCGGCTGCGCCGTTGCAGGTGGTACGGGGCCGTGTGGGGCTTGGTGCGGGCGTGCTTTGCGTGTCAGCAGTGCGTTGAGCGGTGGCCGACCTCAACCGTCTCGCAAGCTCATAGGCAGAACAGCGAGCGCCCAATGGGATCACCGATGACCATGATTGAGCCGCGGTTCGGACCGTGACTCCTTGACACCACGTACGACCCTTCGACCGACGTGCCGAAGAACGCGGACGGAGGATCTTCTCGTTGGCGGGCTTCGGTCGCTGCGGGCCGGCGGCAGGTCGCAGTGCCCTCCGCCGACCCGACCGAGCTACTTGGCATAGCGTGCGGTGAAGCGCAGCCGCAGCTTCGCCGGTGCGGTAGCGGCCGCGAAGGTACACGTCCACTGGCCGATGCGCGCGCTGACCAGACTCGGTGTGCAGTCGTAGCCATGTTCCGAGAAGGGCATTTGCTTGACGGCCGCCTGCTTGACGATGTCGTAGGCCGAGTCGCAACCCGTCTCGTCGAGGAACACTGCGGGGAGGTTGACGCCGGTGGTGCGGACCTTGGTCGCGCCGGTCAGGCCCGGCACCTTGGCGACGGTGCAGGTGGAGGCGACGGCGTTGACGACGGTCGGCTCAGCCGCGGCCGACGCGATCGGGGCGATGGTCGCGATTGCGCTGCACGCGACGGCGGTGGCGAGCAGGGAACGTAGCTGCATCGGACTCTCCTTGGCTGGATGGCCGTCGGGAACCGACGGCCATCTCAGCGTAGGGATCGAAGGGTTCGGGTTGTCAGCGCTTTCGCTTCGGCTTCGCCGTGCGCCGGAACCGGAACGCGGCGCGATCGATGCCGTCGAACCAGCGGGTCACGCTTGGACCCTACCGGTGGGCTGCGTCGAAGTGGCGGTGATCAGGGCAGATCCATGCGACTAAGCCGCCAGCCGCCGAGCGCCACGGCGGCGAGCGTGACCGCGACGAGCGCGATGACGGCGGACAGCGCCGACTGCGTGGGCATCAGGTCCGACTGCAGGCCGTAGATGCCGCCGTCGGTGATCGCGCGTCCCCAGGCGGTCATGCTGACGCGCTCGGCCGACGGCGCGACCGTGGCGATCGCGCCCTCCCAGACCAGGATGTAGATGATGCCCGCCACGAGCGCGCGCTTGAGCAGCAGCCCGACGGTCACGAAGACGGCGGTGTAGACCGTGGCGACCAGCAGCGTCCCGCCGATGCCGCGCAGGATGTTGTCGGTGCCCACGCCGAGGTGCGAGCCCAGTACGGCCACGGCGATCAGCGCGGGCAGGAGCAGGACCGCCGAGCAGAAGGCGGCGGCGAGGACCTTCTCCGCGACGACGCGCAGGCGCGAGATGCGGGCCGTGGCGAGATAGACGATCGTGCCCGACTCGCGCTCGTCACCGATGGCGGTGACGGCGAGCACCAGCGCGACGAGCGGCGCCACCGTTGTCACGAGCAGACGCCCGACGATGATCGCCTGGCTGTCGGGGGAGACGTCGCCGCGCACGATCGCGATCGCGACGAACACGGGCACGCTGAGGACGGGCAGGAGCAGCGCCAGCGAGCGCCGCCGGAACAGCAGCGCGCGGATCGTCAGCAGGGTCACGGTCATCGCCGCACGCCTCGTGCCCGCTGCGTCAGGTAGCCGTAGACGCTCTCGAGGTCCTCGTCGGTCGGCTCGACCGACGCGATCGTGGCGCCGCAGGCCTGTGCCAGTTGCGGCAGCGCTCGCGCCACCGCGGTCGGGTCGCTCGTCTCGACGACGATTGCGTGCGCTCCGATCTCGAGCTGCTCGACGCCGTCGACGGCGGCCAGCGCAGCACCGAGGGCGCGGGTGGGGGAGGCGGTGATGCGGATCCGGCGGGGTCGCTCGTCCATCAGCTCGCGGAGGGCGTGAGGTGCGCCCTCGGCGACGAGGCGGCCGTTGACGAGCACCAGCACGTTGTCGGCGACGCGCTCGACCTCGCCCAGCACGTGGCTGGAGAAGAGCGTGGCGATGCCCTCCGAGCCGAGTCGGCGCAGCAGGGCGATGACCGCCTCGCGCTGCTGCGGGTCGAGGCCGTTGAGGGGCTCGTCGAGGATCAGCACCTGTGGGCGGTGGACGAGGGCCTGGGCGATCTTGACGCGCTGGCGCATGCCCTGGGAGAAGCCCTTCACGTCGCGGTCGGCGACGTCGGTCAGGTCGACGGCGGCCAGCGCATCGGCAGCGGCGCCCTTGGCGTCGGCGACGCCGCGCAGCCGGCCGCAGGCCTCAACGACGCCGCGGGCGGTCAGGCCGGACCAGAGCCCGTCGCCGTCAGGGACGAGTCCGATCGCCGCGCGCGCGTCCCCGCTGCGCCGCGGATCGCGGCCGAGTACGCGTACGGCGCCCTCGTCGGGACGGGCGAGACCGGTGGCCAGGCGGATCGCCGTCGACTTGCCGGCGCCGTTGTGGCCGAGCAGGCCCGTCACGCCCGCCTCGATTGCGAAGGAGACGTCGCCGACGGCGACCGTATCGCGGAACCACTTGGAGACGCGGTCGAACTCGAGCAGCGGCGTCATGCGTCGCTCCGGCGGTAGCGCAGCGCGAGCACACCCACGCAGACGACCACGATGACCACGTTCGCGACGACGAGGAGGCCGGTGTCGGGCGTCTCGAGGCGCTGCAGCGGGCCGTTCTCGACGGCGCTCTCCGGGGCCTCGCCGATGATCTTCTGCGCCAGCCAGACGGGCAGGAACTGCAGGTTGACGAGGCGCGAGTTGGGGCCGAACGCGAGGACATCGCGGAGGAGGCCGCCGATGAGGCCCGTCACGACGAGCATCAGTACGAAGCCGACGGTCGCAAACGCCCGCCGACTCGTGAGGGAGGCCACGGCGAGGCCCATCAGGGTGTAGATCAGGGCGATCAGGACGCCGCCGATGAGCAGCGCGGGGAGCTCCCGCAGGTGGCTGCCGATGTAGCCGAGAGGATCGTCGGAGAAGAACACGTTGCCGACGTAGAGAAACGCGAGCGGTAGCGTCGTTACGGCCAGCAGTGGCACCGCGGAGGCCATCACCTTGCCGACGACGTACTCGCGCGGGCTCATGGCGGTCGACAGGTAGAGGTCAAGCACGCGACTGCGCCGATCCGGGCAGATCGTCTCCGGGATCACGATCGCGGCGTAGGCGAGGATCGCGAAGGCGATCAGCTGGTAGTAGGTGGCGAAGGGAATGATGTCGCCCGGCAGGCGATCGGACAGGTCCGAGCCGAGCAGGGCCTTGATGCCGAGCACCGTGATGGCGGGGCCGAAGGCGATCAGCGCCAGACCGACGGGCACGATCTTCGCCGTCCACGGTCGGCGGGCACCGAGCGCGCGCAGGGCACTCCAGCGGGCCATGGAGGCAACCGCCCGGGTCGTGCTGCCGCGGATCTCGCCCTCATAGGGCCGGTAGCGGACGTCGTGGATGCGGGCCTGGCTCACCCGATCGCCTCCAGCAGCGCTTCCTCGATCGACGGGCCGTCGGGGTGCAACCGACGCAGACCCACGCCGCTCGCGGCCGCGGCGTCGCGCACGCGATCCCGATCAGCGTCGTCGCGGACCGCGATCCGCACGGCATGGTCGTCGATCGGCTCGCAGGCCAGCCCGGCGGTCG
>JBIIFR010000117.1:0-5422 GCA_044237215.1 Gaiellales bacterium | reverse complement strand
GGGCGGCGTCACGTTCATCGATCTCGAGGACGTGTCCGGTCGCATCCAGCTGCTCGTCGAGCTCGCCCGGCTCGGCGACGCGGCGTACGAGGTCGTGCGCGGCGTGTCGATCGGCGATCTGGTCGGTGTCGAGGGTACGGCACTCCGGACGCGCCGCGGCGAGCTGAGCCTGCAGGTTGCGGACTGGCAGTTCCTCGCGCCCTGCCGCCTGCCGTTCCCGGATCGACATCACGGCCTGCAGGACGTGGAGGTGCGGCATCGCCAGCGCTACCTCGACCTGATGACGGACGCCACGGCCCGCGAGCGCTTCATCGCGCGGGCGCGGATGGTGTCCAGTATCCGCCGCTCGCTCGACGACGACGCCTTCGTGGAGGTCGAGACGCCGGTGCTGCAGCCGCTCTACGGCGGCGCTGCGGCACGGCCCTTCGTCACGCACCACAACGCGCTCGACCGCGACCTCTTCCTGCGTGTCGCGACGGAGCTGTACCTCAAGCGCCTCGTGGTCGGCGGGCTCGAGCGGGTCTACGAGCTGGGCAAGGACTTCCGCAACGAGGGCGTCTCGCACAAGCACAACCCCGAGTTCACGATGCTCGAGTTCTACGAGGCCTACGCGGACTGCGACGACGTCATGGGCCGCACCGAGCGGATCGTCGCGGCCGCCGCCGAGGCCGTCTGCGGCACGACGAAGGTGCTGATCAAGGAGCAGGAGGTCGATCTCGCCGGCCCGTGGCCGCGGATCCCGCTCGGCGAGGCGATTGCGGCCAAGACGGGCATCGACCCGATGGCGCTCGGGCGCGACCCCGCGCCGCTCGAGGAGTACCTCAAGGGGCAGGGCGTCGACACGTCGCGTGACCGGACGTGGGCGCAGCTCGTCGATCACATGCTCTCGCACTACGTCGAGCCGACGCTGATCGCGCCGACGTTCCTGACTGACTATCCCGTCGAGCTCTCGCCGCTGGCCCGTCGCAAGCCCGGTGCCGACGGCATCGTCGAGCGCTTCGAGGCGTTCTGCGGCGGCATGGAGATCGCCAACGGCTTCTCCGAGCTGAACGATCCGGACGACCAGCGCGCCCGCTTCGAGGAGCAGGCCGCGATGGGCCGCGCCGGCGATGACGAGGCGCACCCGGTCGACGACGACTACGTGACTGCGCTCGAGTACGGCCTGCCGCCGACCGGCGGCGTGGGGCTGGGCATCGATCGCCTCGCGATGGTGCTGACGGGGCAGGAGACGATCCGCGAGGTCGTGCTGTTCCCCGCCATGCGCAGCTGATCGCCGACGTCTGCCCCCGGTACTGCAGGCGGGCTCGCCCCACCGGCTGCGGGGGAATCACCCTCTGGTAGTGTGGGCGACCTGACGGTGATCCGGTGGAATCCGGACGCCGGAGCCCTGCGAAGATCAGGGCAGGAGGCCATCACATGTTCGAGCGATTTACAGAGCGAGCCCGCCAGGTCGTCGTCCTCGCGCAGGACGAGGCACGCGCCCTCAAGCACAACTACATCGGCACGGAGCACATCCTGCTCGGCCTGCTGCGCGAGGAGGAGGGGCTCGCCGCGCGCGTGCTCGATTCCCTCGACATCACCGTGGAGGACGTGCGCGCCAACGTCGCGCGCATCGTCGGCCAGGGCGAGGAGGTGACGACGGGTCAGATCCCGTTCACCCCGCGCGCCAAGAAGGTCCTTGAGCTCGCGCTGCGTGAGGCGCTGTCGCTCGGTCACAACTACATCGGCACGGAGCACATCCTGCTCGGACTCGTGCGCGAGAACGAGGGTGTTGCCGCCCGCATCCTGCTCGACTTCGACGCTGACGCCGAGAAGATCCGCAACGAGATCATCCGCATGCTGTCCGGTCCGGGTCGACGCTCGCAGTCCGGCGGCTCGGGTGCGCCGGCTGGAGCCGCAGGCTCGCCCGAGGCCAAGAAGTCCTCGAAGCTGCTCGACCAGTTCGGACGCAACCTCACGAAGCTGGCCACCGAGGGCAAGCTCGATCCTGTCATCGGCCGCCACACCGAGGTCGAGCGCATGATGCAGATTCTCGTGCGCCGCATGAAGAACAACCCGGTGCTGATCGGCGAGCCGGGCGTCGGCAAGACGGCCGTCGTCGAGGGGCTCGCGCAGCGCATCTCGAGCGGCCAAGTCCCTGATCTCCTCAAGGACAAGCAGATCTACACGCTGGATCTTGCGGCGCTCGTCGCCGGTTCGAAGTACCGCGGCGAGTTCGAGGAGCGGCTCAAGAAGGTGATGAAGGAGATCGGCCAGCGCGGCGACATCATCCTGTTCATCGACGAGCTCCACAATCTCGTCGGCGCAGGTGCCGCCGAGGGCGCGATCGATGCCGCCAGCATCCTCAAGCCCGCCCTCGCGCGCGGCGAGCTCCAGACGATCGGCGCCACGACGCTCGACGAGTACCGCAAGTACCTCGAGCGCGACTCCGCCCTCGAGCGCCGCTTCCAGCAGGTGCGCGTCGAGGAGCCGAGCGTGGAGGACACCGTGCAGATCCTGCGCGGCCTGCGCGACCGCTACGAGGCGCATCACCGCATCCGCATCACGGACGAGGCGATCGTCGCCGCGGCCGAGCTGTCGAGTCGCTACATCCAAGATCGTCACCTGCCGGACAAGGCAATCGACCTGATCGACGAGGCCGCCTCCCGTCTGCGCATCAAGACGATGGCCGCGCCGCCCGCTCAGCGCGAGCTGGAGGACGAGATCGAGCGCGTGCGCAAGGAGAAGGAGGCCGCCATCGAGGGGCAAGACTTCGAGGCCGCCGCCAACCTCCGCGACGAGGAGCGCAAGCTCGCCAACGACAAGCGCGAGGCCGAGGAGAGCTGGACCCAGGGCGAGGGCGCCACGGAGCAGCCGTCGATCGGCGAGGAGGAGATCGCCGACATCGTCTCGATGTGGACCGGCATCCCCGTCTTCAAGCTGACCGAGGCCGAGTCGCAGAAGCTCATCCGCATGGAGGAGGAGCTGCACAAGCGCGTGATCGGGCAGGACGTGGCGATCGCCGCGGTCTCCCGCGCCATCCGCCGTGCCCGTGCCGGCATCAAGGACCCCAAGCGCCCGTCCGGCTCGTTCATCTTCCTCGGACCCTCCGGCGTCGGCAAGACGGAGCTCGCGCGCACGCTCGCCCAGTTCCTCTTCGGTGACGACAGCGCGATGATCCAGGTCGACATGTCGGAGTACATGGAGAAGCACTCCGTGTCCCGTCTCGTCGGTTCGCCGCCCGGCTACATCGGGTACGACGAGGGTGGCCAGCTGACGGAGGCCGTGCGTCGCAAGCCGTACTCGGTGATCCTGCTCGACGAGATCGAGAAGGCCCACCCGGACGTCTTCAACATCCTCCTGCAGGTGCTGGAGGAGGGCAAGCTGACCGATTCGCAGGGTCGCAAGGTCGACTTCCGCAACACGATCGTGATCATGACGTCGAACATCGGTGCCGCCACGATCGCCAAGAACCAGAACTTCGGCTTCTCGCAGTCCGAGGACGAGAGCGGTCAGTCCTACGACGATATGAAGGGCAAGATCATGGGCGAGCTCAAGCGGGTCTTCCGCCCCGAGCTGCTCAACCGCATCGACGAGGTGATCGTCTTCCACAAGCTGTCGCGTGAGCAGATCCTGCACATCGTCGACTTCATGCTCAACCGCCTGCGCGAGCAGTTGGAACAGCACGAGGTGACGATCGAACTGACCGACAGCGCCAAGGAGCTGCTCGTCCAGGAGGGGTACGACCCGGCGATGGGCGCCCGGCCGCTGCGCCGCGCGATCCAGCGAATCCTCGAGGACCCGCTGGCCGACTTCGTGCTCGCGCAGCAGATGCAGCCGGGCTCGACAATCCTGGTCAACCGCAAGGAGGGCACCGACGAGGTGACGATGGACATCGTCCCGCCGACGCCGGATGCCCCGCCGGTCGATCTCGCCGAAGTCGGGGAGTAGCTCCCCGCGTCATGTACCGCACGTCACTGAGCCCCGGGCAACCGGGGCTCAGTCGTTGTGGGGCTCAGCGACAGGCGCTGCAGATGCCGCGCAGGGCGATGTCGTGCCCGGTGACCTCGAAGTCGACCCGCTCGGCGACCCGGTGGATGGCCTCCTCGAGGGCGTCGTCGTGGAAGGCCTCCACCGCACCGCAGCGCGTGCAGACGAGGTGATGATGGTGCTCGCCGCCGGGGTGCGTCGGCTCGAAGCGCGCGACGCCGTCGCCCGTGTCGACGCGGGTCACGAGCCCCATGCCGTGCAGGAGCTCCAGCGTGCGGTAGACGCTGGCGATGCCGATCGTCGAGCCGGTGTCGCGCAGACGGGTGTGGATCTCCTGGGCACTGGCGCAGCAGGTCTGGGCTGCCAGCTCCGCGAGGATGGCGCTGCGCGCGCCGCCGGAGCGGGTGCCGGCGCTCCGCAGGGCAAGCGTGGCGTGGGGGAGCCACGCGTCAGTCGCGTGGCGGTGCGCATGGTCTGTCTCGGCCATGGGCAGAGCGTAGAGGACACGGGCCCCAGGACTTACTGATAACGATTCCCATTATGTGCTAGGTTGTCGGCATGCCGTTCCTCCCCGCACCGTTCGATCAGCCCTATCTGCTCCGCGCACTGCTGGAGTTGGCGCTGCTTGCGCCGATCGCGGGTGCGCTCGGCGTGCTCGTCGTGCTGCGGCGCCAGGTCTTCACCGCGCACGCGATCGGCCACGGCTCGCTCCCCGGGGTCGTGCTCGCGGCGGCGGTCGGCATCCCGGTGCTGCTCGGCGGCGTTGTCGCCGGCGGACTGCTCGCGCTCGGCGCGCTGCGCCTCGGCGCTGATGCGCGCCGCGGCGACCCGAGCACGACGACCGGGGTCCTGCTCGCCGGCGCGATCGGCGTCGGCGCTCTGCTGATCTCCGCGGGCGTTGGCGGCAGTGGCGCCCGTATCGACGGACTGCTCTTCGGCACGCTGATCGGGATCACCGATGCCGATCTCGTGCGGGCCGCGATCATCTTCGCCGTCACGGTCATCGCGTTGCTTGGACTCGGTCGCGTCTGGGCCTTTGCCGCCTTTGATCCGTCGGCGGCGCGGGCTGCCGGGCTTCGCCCCGGACGGCTCGACCTCCTGGTCGCCGTCCTGCTGGCGCTGGTCATCGTCTTCGCCGTCGAGGCGGTCGGCGCGGTGCTCGCCAGCGCGCTGGTCGTCCTGCCTGCCGCAGCTGCGCTCCGTCTGACGCGGCGCATTCCGTCGGCGATGCTGCTCGCGGCGGTGTTCGGACTTATCGCAGGGACCGCTGGGGTCCTGATCGCGGACCGCTGGTCGCTTCCGTCCGGTGTCGCCGTCGTGCTCGCCGCCGCGGCGCTATGGCCGCTCGCCGCGGGGATCGCGTACCTGCGCACGCACCGGCGCCGCTCGTTGGCGGGCCTCGCGTTCGCATCCGTGGCCATCCTCGCCGCCTGCGGTGGCGGCTCGGGGACGA
>JBIIFR010000116.1:0-5454 GCA_044237215.1 Gaiellales bacterium | reverse complement strand
CGATGGACGGGAACCTTAGCCGAGGTCAGGAAATCGGTGTGCCGATTACCCATCGCCGACGCTGCTCAGCGGTATGCCCACCGGCACGGTCGCGGCATGGGCTGTGCGGTCAACCGCCTGTTGCCAACGGTCGCACCCCGGCCGTGCCCTGTGCCCGGCCCACAAACCCAGCCCGCAGACGCGCGCTGCCAGGACGCTCCCACAGATCCGGGTACTCCCGCCCGGTGCTACGCCCCAGCGGGCGGAGCGTCCGGCGGGGCCGGCAGCTGGAAGCCCGGCAGACGCGGGCGGCCAGTGGCCTTCGAGTCGTCGCCAGACGGTGCCTCAGGCGCCGTCTCCTGCGTGACCTCGGCCGTCCAGATCTCGTCCTCCGGCACGCCGTCGAGCAGCTTGAGGAACTGGCTGCGGTCGATCGTCTCGCGGTCCAGCAGGATCTTCGAGAGGCGGTGCAGCTGATCCATGTGCTCGGCCAGCAGCGTGCGGGCGCGCTCGTGGGCGTCCTCGATGATGCGACGGATCTCATCGTCGATCTCGCGGGCGATCTCCTGGGAGTAGTCGGCCTCGGCACCGAACGAGCGGCCGAGGAACGGGTTGCCCTGGTCGTGGCCGAGAGCACGCGGGCCGAGCTTCTCGCTCATGCCGTACTTCATGACCATTGCCTTCGACGTGGCCGTGACCTTCTCGATGTCGTTCGAGGCGCCCGTGGTGATCTCGTTGAAGACGAGCTCCTCTGCGGCGCGGCCGCCGAGCGTCATCGCCAACTGGTCGTTGAGCGAGGCGCGCGTGATCAGGAACTTGTCCTCGGTCGGCAGGGAGATCGTGTAGCCGAGCGCCTGGCCGCGCGAGACCACGGAGATCTTGTGCACCGGGTCGCAGTTGGGCAGGAAGTGCCCGACCAGCGCGTGCCCCATCTCGTGGTACGCCGTGATCAGCCGCTCTTCCTCGGACAGGAGGCGCGTCTTCTTCTCCGGGCCGGCGAGGACGCGCATGATGCCCTCTTCGAGCTCGTGCATCGTCACGGTCTTCTTGCCGGCGCGCGCGGTGAGCAGCGCGGACTCATTGATCAGGTTGGCGAGGTCGGCGCCGGTGAAGCCCGGCGTCTGGCCGGCCAGCACGCCGAGGTCGATGTCGTCGCCGATCGGCTTGCCCTTCGAATGCACCTTGAGGATCGCCTCGCGGCCCGAGCGATCGGGGCGGTCGACGACGATCTGGCGGTCGAAGCGGCCCGGGCGCAGCAGCGCCGGGTCGAGCACGTCGGGGCGGTTCGTCGCCGCGATCAGGATGACGTTGACGTTGGCCTCGAAGCCGTCCATCTCGACCAGCAGCTGGTTGAGCGTCTGCTCGCGCTCGTCGTGGCCACCACCCATGCCGGCGCCACGATGGCGGCCGACGGCGTCGATCTCGTCGATGAAGATGATGCACGGCGAGTTCTGCTTGGCCTGCTCGAAGAGGTCGCGGACGCGGCTCGCGCCGACGCCGACGAACATCTCGACGAAGTCGGAGCCCGAGATCGAGAAGAACGGCACCCCGGCCTCGCCCGCAACGGCGCGCGCCAGCAGCGTCTTGCCGGTACCGGGAGGCCCGAACAGCAGCACGCCCTTCGGGATCTTCGCGCCGAGCGACTGGAACTTCTTGGGGTTCTCGAGGAACTCCTTGATCTCTTGGAGCTCCTCGACCGCCTCGTCCGCGCCGGCGACGTCCTTGAACGTCACCTTCGGCGAGTCGGGCGTCATGCGCTTGGCCTTGCTCTTGCCGAAGCTCATCACGCGCGAGCCACCGCCCTGCATCTGGTTCATCAGGAACAGCCAGAGGCCGATGAACAGCACGAACGGCAGGATGCCAATCAGCATGGAGACCCACGACGAGCCCTCGATCGTGGCACCCGTGATCGTCAGGTCGTCCTTGTTGGACTCGTAGATCTGGTCCCAGGCGGCGTCGCCCGGGATGCCGACCGTGTAGTTCTCCGCGGCCTTGCCGTCGACCGGCTTGAGCGTGACCTTGACGTCGTTGGAGTTGACGTTCTGATCGAGCGCGGTGACGTCGCCAGCCTTGAGATCGCCGAGCAGCGTCGACCAGTTCTTCGGCGGAGCCTCCGGCTTGTCGTCGTTGAGCAGGAGGCGCTGCGCGAGAAACGCGAGCAGGATGACGACGAGAATCGGGAACACGGCGTTCCTGAAGATGCGATTCACGTGGCTCCGGCGGGTCGGTGACGCGGGTGCGTCAGTCGCCTCACGATAGCAGCGGCTCGGTCTCTCCTCGGGGTGCTGCGTCGGTTGGCGCGGAACGACGGAGAACCACCGCCAGGGCGAAGGCGATCAGCAGCGCGCCCAGCGCGAGAGCGACGGCACCGGTCCAGCCCGCCGCGCTCCACGCGATGCCGATCGAGAACGGGCCGAGCGAGCCGAGCAGGTAGTAGATCGTCAGGTGGAGACTCATCGCGCTGCCCCGATCACGCAGCGTCAATTGCGGCACCAGCAGCTGCGCGACGCCGACCATGAAGAACAGGCTGCCAGCCATCACCATCATCCCGATCACGGCCGGGAGCAGGCGCGGCAGGCTGCCGACGAGCAGACCGGCGGCGGCGATCACCGGGAAGACGGGCAGCACGCGGCGGGGGCCGAGGCGCCCGGCGATGCGCACCGCGAACGGCGCGAGCGCACCGACCAGCCAGACGATGTAGAACGCGCCGACCTGCGTGTGGCTCATGCCGAAGACGCTCGACTCGAGCCGGTACGCCAACACGGAGAACAGACCGACGAAGGCGAAGAACGTCATGCCCGCTGCGAAGGCATTGAGCAGGATCGGCGTGTTGTGCAGATGCGCGCGGAGCGCACGCAGCGGCGAGCGCGCCTTCGGCGGCGGCGGTGCGACCGGCAGCAGGATGCGGATCAGGACGGCGCTGATGAGCACGGGGATGGCGAGCACGGCGAGCGCGTCACGCCAACCGATCTGCTCGACGAGGACGGCGGGAATCGTGCGACCGAGGAAGCCGCCGAGCACGAGCGCCGCGGTGTAGATGCCGACCACGGTCGGCACGCGGTGCGCCGGGAACGACTCGTAGACGTACGCGGTGGCCACCGTCAGCAGGCCCGGCAGGAGGAGGCCCTGCAGCGAGCGCAGGATCAGCAGCTCCACGATGCCCGAGGCGAACGCGATCAGCAGGGTGGGCACGGCCAGGAGCGCGCACGAGCCGAACATCACCTCGCGTCGGCCGATGCGGTCCGATAGCGGCCCCATCAGCCACGCACCGAGCGCGATCCCGATCACCACGACGGTGATGGTCAGACCCGTCATCGCCGGCCCGACAGCGAGGCTGCTGCCGATCTCCGGCACGATCGCCTGCGTCGAGTACGGGATCATGAACATCGTCGCCGAGGCGATCGTCAGCGCCAGGATGGCGCCGGCGCCTGCGCGGACGGGCGAGGCGGCGGGCGCATGCGGCATGCGGACACGGTACCGCGCCCCTACGATGCCCCCATGGCGGAAGTCGTCCTCACCGAGCCCGGCGCGTTCGGCACGCACGTGCTGATCGTCGGCGACCCGGGACGTGCCGCCCTGATCGCGGCCGAACTGCTCGACGATGCGCGGCTGCTCTGCGATGCGCGCGGTCTGCCCGGCTACGTCGGCACCTTCGGCGGCCGCCCGGTCGGCGTGCAGACGCACGGCATCGGTGGTCCCTCCGCAGCGCTCGTGGTGGAGGAGCTGGTGCAGGTCGGCGTCACACGCATCGTCCGGCTCGGCACGTTCGGCTCCCTCTCCCCCGCCTTCGCGCCGGGCGACCTGCTCTGCGCCGCGGCGGCGATCCCGCACGACGGTGCCAGCCGCGCCTTGGTCGGCGGCGAGCCGCACGCGCCCATGGCGGACTTCGAGATCGTCCACGCCGCCGTGCATGACGCCAAGCACCTCGGCGTGCGAATGCGCGTCGGTCTCGTCGCCACCACCGATCTCTACTTCGATCCCGACGACGACCTCGACCGGCGCTGGGCCGCCCGCGGCGCCGTCGGCGTCGACATGGAGACCGCCACGCTGCTCACGCTCGCACCGCTGCGCGGGATCTCCGCCGGCTCCTTCCTCGTCTGCTCGAACGTCGTCGACGCGCCCGCGACGCAGTGGACCGCCGAGCAGCAGCGCGCCGCTACCCTGACCGCCGCGCCCGTCGCCCTGAGCGCCCTCCTCTCGGAGCCGAAGCCGAAATGACCCGCCGCGTCGTCCTGATCATCAACCCGGCCTCCGCCAACGGGAAGACCGGGCAGGAGTGGCCGCAGCTCGTCGCCGAGGCGCAGCGCCTCGGCCTGCGCGTCGAGGAGCGCATGACCGAGGCCGCCGGGCACGCCACCGAGCTGGCCCGCGAGGCGAGCATGGCGGGTGCAGACGTTGTGGTCGCGGTCGGCGGTGACGGCACGGTCCACGAGGTGGTCAACGGGCTCGTCGGCCCCGGCGGCACGCCGTTCGGCAACGCCGCGCTCGGCGTGATCGCCCGCGGCACAGGCCGCGACTTCATCCGCAGCCACACCATCCCAACCAAGGCGGCCGACGCGCTCCGTGCGATCGCCGAGGGTCCGATCAACAAGATCGATGTCGGCGAGCTGATCGCCACCGACGACCCGGAGGGTGGCCGCCGCTTTGCGAACGCGGCCTCCTGCGGGGTGACGGGTGCGATTGCGCTGCGAGCCAACCAGATGTCCAAGCGCCTGGGCGGCACACCGACGTTCCTGATCGCCGCCTTCCAGGGCTTTCGTGGGTACACCAACACGCCGATCCACGTGGAACTCGACGGCCGCCCGATGGACGTCACCGCCTCCTGCGTGGTCTGCGCGATCGGCCACTCGCTCGGCGGCGGCATCAAGGTCGCCCACGGTGCGCGTCAAGACGACGGTCTGCTCGACATGGTGCTCGTCGGCGATGTCGGCGCCAAGGACCTCGCCCTCAATCTGCACCGCCTCTACACGGGCACGCTCGGTGAGCACCCCGAGATCACGCACGTCAAGGGCGTCGAGGTGAAGGTGTCCGGCGCGACCCCGCTGCAGATCGAAGCCGACGGCGAGCTCGCCGGCACGACGCCGTCGACGTTCCGCTGCCTGCCGGGCGCACTGCGACTCGTGACCGCGTCGTGAGGCGGCTGCCGCATCTGCTCGGCGCACTGCTGCTCGCACTGCTCGCGTTCGTACCGCTCGCTGCCGCGCACGCGACGATCGAGCTGAAGGGCGAGCATCCGATCGCCGGCAAGCGCGGCACACTCACCATGACGATCCCCCACGGCTGCGGTGCCGGCCTCGCGACGGACCGCCTCGTCGTCCGCCTCGGCCCGGCCTGGCCGAACGCGAAGCCGGTCGCGATCGACGGTTGGACCTCGAGCGTCGCACGCGCCTCCTCCGGACGTCAGGTGATCACATGGGTCGCGACGGCCGGCGGCCTACCGAACACCGCAAGCGGCGACTTTCCGATCAGCGTGCG
>JBIIFR010000115.1:0-5473 GCA_044237215.1 Gaiellales bacterium | reverse complement strand
CATCGTGGCCGTCTCACGGTGGTACACGCCCTCGGAGTAGCGCTGGTTGAGCTGGGAGAGTCGAATCCGTCCGGTCGGCCAGGGCACGCACACCTGGCCGCCGTGCAGGTGCCCGGACAGCACGAGGTCGTGCGTGCCGGACGGCATCTCGTCGAAGAGGTCGGGATAGTGGGAGAGGACGACGTGCAGGTCCGCATCCGTCGTGGGCCACGGCACCTGGAGCGGCGCACCGAAGGGCGCGAGGGCATGCGGACGCTCTTCTCGGCGCGGCTCGATGCCGCTGATCGTGATGCGCGCACCGTTGTGCTCGACATCGATCGCCGTATCGCGGAGCAGCGTCACCCCCGCGACGGCGTAATCGGGGACTCGCCCGGCACGGGAGAACGGATCGCGGACGTAGCCGAGATCGTGGTTACCGAGAATCGCGAACGTGCCGAGCGGCGCGTCGAAGCGGTCGAGCAGATCGAGCAGCTCCGCTGCCCCGCGCGGGTGGCTGAGCTGATCGCCCGTGATCGCGATCAGGTCCGGTGCCGCCTCCTGCACGAGCTCCAAGGCGCGCCAGGCGGCTCGGCTGTTGACGACGGGAGAGCCGAGATGGAGGTCGGAGACGTGGGCGATACGCAGGCCCCGCACCCGCGGATCGAGCTCCGGCAGACGCAGGTCGCGCTCGATCCGGACGACCGCAATTGCCTCAGCAGCACCAGCCGCGAGGCCAGCGGCGGCGATTCCAATCAGCGGGAGCAGCGGCACAGTCACAGCCTAGCCGCCGCCTGCGGGCTCCTTGCCGGGGAAGGCCGCGGCGAAGCCGCAGGTTCCCCACAGACCGCGTCCCTGCCGCTCGGCGCTGCGAACCCGGCGCGCCAGCTCGGGCGCGTCGGCCGTATTGGGCGCGATCGCCAACGCTCGAGCGAAACCCGAGAGTGCGAGCACCCGCGCGAGATCGCGGCCCGCGATCGGGCCGTCCTGCGGCTCGATGCTCGCGAGTAGCCGGTCGTAGCGGTCCCGCTGCTCAAGGGCCGGTATGACGAGCACTCTACGCCCCTGAACCCAGGCCGCGGTGGCTGCCGCCGCCTCCGGGCCGAAGCACCCGCCCGGCTTGCCGGGATGCTCGATCTCCGGCGTATCGATGCCCACGATGCGCACGGGGCCCTCGTAGTCGGGCAGCCGGATCCGGACCGTGTCGCCGTCCACCACCTCGAGCACCTCGCCGAGCCCCGCGGCGACCGGGCCGCTGCCAGCCGGGGCGGCAGCAGGCGGCAGCTCCACGAGCCGTGCGACCAGCACGGCGCCGATCACCAACAGGATCACGATCAGCCACGAGAGTCGTCGGCGCATGCCCATACGGTGACGCAGCCGTGTGCGTGCGGAGCGCCTAAACGCGCGCGGGCTGCGACGCGTCCGTCAACGGGGCGATCACATCGAAGTACTCGACCGCGTGCTTCCCCGTGCTCCCGGTCGCGCGCCAGTCGTACCATGCCGCGGCAACGATGGACATGCCGCCCGGCAGGAGACGAAGCAGGACGCCGGCCGTGCGGCGGCGGGCGATACTCGTGACGATGTCCGTGGCGACGGCCGTGCCGAGCGCGAACGCCGCCTCCGCGGGGATCGCACCGGTGCGCAGCTCGGCGACCGGGATCTCCAGGTCGTGCACGCGGATGATGTCGCCGTCGATCTGCGCCGCCCCGCAGGACAGGCCGAGGACGAGCAGGATGTCGAGTCGCCGCAGCTCGGTCTGCTGGACGTCGAGCCCACGCAGGTGCGCGAGCGCCAGCACCATCCGCGCCTCCGCGACCGTGCGGACCAGCTGGTCAGTGACCGCTGTGGCCAGCTCAACCGCCGTGCCCGCACCGGGGATGACGGCCGGCAGCGCACTGACCGCACCGCGCGCTCCTCCGCGCCAGGCGGCATCGCGCACCACCTGACGCTCAAGCGCACGCTCGTCAAGCTCACTGCGCACCACGCGCGTGACATCCGCACGCACGGCGGCACTGCTGGCGAACTGCCCGACAGCAAAGTCGATCGCCACCAGCATGCTGCCGCCGATGCGCTCGATCAGCGGCGCGATGCCCATGACAGCGACGTCGTGCACGCCTGCCAGCGAGGCATTGCGCGACGAGCCCTTCAGCACGGCGCCCGTCATGCCGTCGCGCAGAAACGGCACGGCCTGCGTCGCGACGGCGAAAGCACGCGGCGAGCGCGCTGCACTGAGCGCCGCGGCCGCACCACCTTGGATGAGCTTGCGCTTCAGCGCCATACGGCCAAGCCTACCCGACGGCCGACGATGCCGGGTCTAAGCTCCGGTGCCCGTGCCCACCACGGACGGCACCTTGAGCTTCGCCTTGATCTCCGGGCTCAGGCGCGTGACGTGACGCTTGAACTTGAGCTCGGACTCCTCGATGCCGGCGGCAGCGCCCAGGAGCTGGGCGAGGTGCAGGATCGGGATCTGATAATCATGGCCGGAGAAGGCAGCCGCCTTGCGCTGCCAGGCATCGAGCGACAGATGGCAGAGCGGGCACGGCGTGACGATCACGTCGGCGCCGGCGTCCGTCGCCTGCTGCAGCGGCTGCACGAGCTCGCCGAGCGCGACGTCTTCGCGCGCCAGCACGATCGGGAAGCCACAGCACTTGACCTTGGCGGGATAGTCGATCGGCTCGGCCCCACAGGCGGTGATCAGGCGCTCCAGGGACTGCGGGCGATCGGAGTCCTCGAAGCCGAGGATCTTCGCCGGACGCAGGATCTGGCACCCGTAGAAGGGCGCCACCTTGAGGCCCTCGAGGCTCTTCACGGCGATGCTCTTGAAGCGGTCATAGCCCTCGCCGGCCGAGACCTCCCAGAGCAGGTGCCGAATATCGACCCCGCCCTGGTACGTCGCGGCACCAACCTCGCGGAGGTTGTCGTTGACCCGATTGAGCACCGCGGCATCCTCCTGCAGGGCCTTGTTGGCCTGGCGCAGGTTGAGGGTGCAGACGTTGCAGATAGTCAGGATCGTGTCGCAGCCCATCTGCTCGGCCTGGCCGAGGATGCGAGCGGAGATGTGCAGGTAGTAATCCGGCTTCGCCTCGTGGATGTCGCCCGCGCCGCAGCACGTGACGCTCGGCATGTCGACCAGCTCGATCTGCAGCTTCTTGGCGATCGCACGCGTCGAGGAGTCGAGCTCCTTCTGCGAGAGGCTGGCGAGGCAACCGGGGTAGTAGGCGTAGCGCTCCTGCATGTTCAGTCTCCCTGGACGGCGTCGGGGTGCTTGGCCGTGGCGCGCCGCGGCTGTCCCTTCGCCTCTTTTTCAAGCAGCTTCCAGAGCCGCTTGACCTCGTCGTTGTCCTTCGCCTTGTGCGGGCTCAGGGGGTTCGGTACCTTGCCGGCGCGCGCAAGCTGCAGCGCGAACGGAATGTCCTTGATGGCGTTGATCGGGCCGATCGTCTTCGGCACCAGCTCCGTCTCGCGGAGGTAACCGCCCTTGTACGTCGAGTCGACGAATACCTTCGCGTGCTTGGCGCCCTCATCGCGCGTGAAGCCCTCCTTGAAGGACTCGGCGCCGAGCTTGGCGATCGCGTCGCGCGGATCGACGTGCTTCGGGCAGCGCTGGTTGCAGAAGTAGCAGCGGGTGCAGTCCCAGATGCCGTGGGCACCGTTGAGATCGCGCAGCCGCTCGCGGGTGTCCTGATCGCGGGCGTCGCCGACGAAGCGGTACGCCTTGGCGAGTGCTGCGGGTCCGAGGAACTCCGGATCCGACTCCATCGAGTTGCACTCGGAAACGCAGCAGCCGCAGAGGATGCAGAGCGACTCCTTATGGATCTGGTCCGAGGCCTCCTGCGTGACACGCCACTCCTTAGCCGGCACGTCGACGTCCTTGGTGTCGAGGTACGGCTTGACTGCGCGGATCTTCTGCCAGAACGGGGCCATGTCGACGACGAGGTCCTTGATCACGGGCAGGTTGCCCATCGGCGAAACGGTGATCCGATGGCCGGCGTCGACGAACTTCTTCATCGGCGTCTTGCAGGCCAGCGCGGCACCGCCGTCGACGCGCATGCCGCACGAGCCGCAGACCGCCATCCGGCAGGACTTGCGGTACGACAGCGAGCCGTCGTGGGTGTCCTTGATCGCGTCGAGCGCGTCGAGCACGGAGGCCGTGACCGGGATCGTCACCGTGAAGTCGTCGAAGCGGGACTTCTTGGTCTCCGGGTCGTAGCGGCGCACGCGCAGCGTGGCCTCCATCGTCTCGGTGTCGTACGCACCCTTGAGGGTGGTGAAGTGGGCGTTCTTGATCTCGGTCATCTCAGTAGCTCCGCGCCAAGGGCTGATGCTTGGTGATCGTGACGGGCTTGTAGTCCAGCCGGACCTGCCCGTTGTCGCTCCAGTTGAGCGTGTGCTTCAGCCACGTGTCGTCGTCGCGCTCGGTGAAGTCGAGGCGCGAGTGGGCGCCACGGCTCTCCTTGCGGGCGAGGGCGCTCGTGACGAGGCAGTCGGCGCACTCGAGCAGCGAGTTGAGCTCGAGGGCCTGCGTGAGGTCGGTGTTGAAGATCGAGCCGTGATCGTCGATCTTCAACGTCTTGGCGCGCTCGCGCAGCTCGAGGACCTTCTCCTGGCACTCGGCCAGTGCGGCCTCAGTGCGGTAGACGCCGGCCTTGTCGTACATCGTCTTCGCGAGCTCCTCGCGCAGCACGCCGGGGCGCTCGCCCTCGGAGTTGTTGACGATCGAGGCGATGCGGCGATCCTCATCGGCAAGCACGCCGGGCTCGATGCGCGCACCCGTGTCGCCCTGCTCCTTGGCGCGCTCGGCGGCGAACTGCCCGGCACGGCGGCCGAACACGATCGTCTCCATCAGCGAGTTGCCGCCGAGGCGGTTGGCACCGTGCACGGAGACGCAGGCGACCTCGCCAGCGGCCCAGAGGCCCGGCACGATCGTCTCGCCGTTGAGGTCGCAGTCGACGCCGCCCATCATGTAGTGGGCGCCCGGGCGAACCGGAATCGGCTGCTCGATCGGATCGACGCCGGCGTAGTCCATGGCCAGCTCGCGGCTGCCAGGCAGACGCGACTTGAGCTTCTTCCAGCCGAGGTGCGTGAGGTCGAGCATCACGCAGCCATCGACGCCGCGACCGTCGGCGATCTCCCGCCATTCGGCGCGCGAGACCACGTCGCGGGAGGCGAGCTCCATCGCGTTCGGGGCGTCTTCGACCATGAAGCGGTCGCCGTCCTTGTTGCGGAGATACCCGCCCTCGCCGCGGCAGCCCTCGGTGATCAGGACGCCGTTCGACTTGAGGGTGGTCGGGTGGAACTGCAGGAACTCCATGTCCTTCAGCGGAACGCCGGCGTTCCAGGCGAGCGACATGCCGTCGCCGGTGCAGGCGAAGGCGTTCGTCGTGCCGTAGTACATGCGGCCGACGCCACCCGTCGCGAGGATCACGTGGTTGGCCTGGATCGCATGGAGGCCGCCGCGCTGGGTGTCCCAGGCGATGACGCCGGCGCACTGGCCGCC
>JBIIFR010000114.1:0-5527 GCA_044237215.1 Gaiellales bacterium | reverse complement strand
GCCGCCTCGCTCTTTTGCGCGCTCGCGCCCTCCTTCGAGGTGCTGATCCTGAGCCGCGGCGTGCAGGCGATCGGCGGCGCCTTGGCCGTCACCGCCGCGCTGGAGATCCTGCCCGTCACGACCGGCTCGGAGCGCCGCGGGGCCCTGATCTGGGCGACGGCGGGCGCGCTTGGCGCCGCGTGTGGCCCCGCGCTCGGTGGGCTCCTCACGCAGCTCATCTCGTGGGAGGCGATCTTCTTCATCCAGGTGCCGGCGATCCTCCTCGCAATCCCGACGCTGCGGGTGCGGGCGCACGCCAAGCGTGAGCCGGCCGGCCGGCCGCACGTCGCGGCCAACCTTGCGCTCGTCCTGATCAGCGCCGGCCTCACCGCGGCGCTGTTCCTGATCGTCCTGCTCCTGATCGAGGGCTGGCAGATGGAGCCGATCGCGACCGCGCTGGTTGTCACGGTCATGCCGATCTCGGCGATCATCGCCGCCAAGCTGTTCGGCCGGGTCGGCTCGTTGCCGGCACGCGCCGCGGCCGGCACCATCCTCCTGGCCGCTGGTCTCGCCTCGCTCGCGCTCCTCCCGCAGCCCGAGTGGTGGTGGACGGTGCCGAGTCAGATCGCGATCGGCTTCGGCCTCGGCCTCACGATTGAGGCACTGACCGATGCCGCGCTGCGCGGACGCTCACCGCAGGCGGTGCACGGCGGCTGGACGCTCGCCGCCCGCCACGTCGGCCTGGTGCTCGGCATCGTGCTCCTAACGCCGCTCTTCACCCAGCAGCTGGCGGAGCAGCAGAACACGGTTGAGCGGCAGGGCGCGCAGCTCCTGCTCGACGCCCCGCTGCCCCTGACGACGCGCCTCGCTCTGGCCGGCCAGCTCGGCCTGGTCGTGCAGGACGGGGGCGGGCGCATCCCCGATATCGGGGAGGTCTTCGCCAACGCCCCGACCGACCCGCAGGAGCTCGCCGCCTGGAACGCGCTGCAGGCCGACCTGCAGCACGCCATCCGCGAGGCGGGCACCGCCGCGGCGGCGTGGCCGTTCCTCGCCGCCGGTGGCCTCGTGCTGCTGGCCCTTGTGCCGATTGCGATCGGCCGCCGGCATCTTGACCTGTAAGACGAGGCGTTGCGTGACAGGCGCGGGTCAGTTCGTATGAATTTCGGTCGCTTTCGCGCGTCCGGTATCTTTACGAATCATGGATCTTGTAAAGATCAGCAGCAAGCATCAGATCACCATCGGCAAGGAGACCTTCCTCGAGGCAGGCTTCGAGGAGGGCGAGGTACTCGCCATGCGCTCGACCGGCCTCGGCCGGGTTGAGATCTGGAGCGTCCGCGCCGTGTTGCGAGAGAAGGCTGGTCGCCTTACGGGTGCCGCCGACGCGCACGCGCGCATCAGGGAGATGGAGGCCGAATGGGACTGACGCTGGTCGACTCCTCGGTGGTGATCGGATGGATCTACGCGGATGACCCGCTGCACGACGCCTGTGTGGATGCAGTCGACGCCGAGGTCGCTGCTCGGCGCCCGTTGGCGATCTCGACCATCGCGTGGGCGGAAGTCCTCACCGGCGCCGATGGCGACCGGAAGGCCCACGCTGCCGCAGAGGAGTTCCTGATCGACGCGAAGGTGCGGATGTTCGATGTGGATCGCGCGACCGCGGAGCGTGCCGCGGAGCTGCGGCGTCACCAACGGTCCCATGCTCGTGCCCGTCTGCCTGTCGCCGACGCGATCATCCTCGCGACGGGGGCGGTGCACGCCGACATCGAACGCGTGATCACGGCCGACGCGCGCTGGCGGGACGTGCCCGTCGCCGGGGCCGAAGTTCACGTCGTGGCCGGTCCCATGTCCTCCTAGAGCGAAACGGCCCCGGACCGGCAAGCGCCAGTCCGGGGCCGTCTTCGTTCGTGACTAGCTGACGCGAACGACGGGGCTCGGGGGCTCCTCGCCGTTGAGGATCGCGACCGTGTTGGCGGCGGCGAGCAGACCCATCTCGGTGCGGGTCTCGATCGTGGCCGAGCCGAGGTGCGGGATCAGCACCGCGTTCTCGAGGTCGAGCAGGCCGGGGTTGATCTTCGGCTCCTCCTCGAACACGTCGAGGCCAGCGCCCTTGATCTCGCCCTTGCGGAGCGCATCGACGAGCGCCTGCTCATCGACAACGGGACCGCGCGTCGTGTTGACGAGATACGCGTCCTCGCGCATCTGCTTCAGCCGGTCGGCGTTGATCAGGTGCTTCGTCTCGTCGTTGAGCGGGCAGTGCAGCGAGACGACATCGGCCGTCTCGAGCAGCTCGTCAAACGACACGTACTTGGCGCCAAGCTCGGCCTCGATCGCGGGATCCGCCTGGCGGCGACCCGAGTAGATGATCTCCATGCCGAACGCCTTGGCGCGACGCGCCGTGGCCTGGCCGATCAGGCCGAGACCGACGATGCCGAGCGTCTTGCCCTGGATGCCCGTGCCGAGCATGTAGAACATGCTCCACACCCACGGGGTCTCCGAGCGGATCACGCGCTCGCCCTCGCCGAGACGACGAGTCGTCATCAGGATCAGCGACATTGCGATGTCCGCGGTGGCCTCCGTCAGCACGCCCGGCGTGTTCGTAAACCAGACCGTGCCGCGGTTCTCGATCGCCTTGGTGTCGACGTTGTTGAAGCCCACCGCCACGTTGGCGATGACCTTCAGCTGCGGACCAGCCGCGTCGAGGACGGCGTCGTCGATCGTGTCGTGCAGCAGACAGACGATCGCGTCGGCGCCCTTGACGGCGTCGAACATCTCCTCGCGCGTCAGCGGACGATCATGCGGCGAAAGCCACACGTCGCCGTGCTCGGCGAGGAGATCGAGCGCCGGCTGCGGGATGCGCCGCGTGACGACGATACGGGGCTTGTCGCTCATGCCTGCATCGTCTCCAGCAGACCGCGCATCGCCTCGATCGCCTCCTGGATGTTCTCCATGCTGTTGGCGTAGGAGAGGCGCAGGTAACCGTCGCCGTGCTCGCCGAAGGCGGTGCCGCTCAGCACGGCAACGCCGGCCTCCTGCAGCAGGCGGTCGGCGACGATCTTGCCGTCCTGGCCCGTGCCCTTGACGTTCGGGAACGCGTAGAACGCACCCTTCGGGTCGCGGC
This sequence comes from Gaiellales bacterium, assembly GCA_044237215.1. GTDB lineage: Bacteria > Actinomycetota > Thermoleophilia > Gaiellales > F1-60-MAGs149 > F1-60-MAGs149. The sequence continues at coordinate 2,430 of JBIIFR010000114.1, read as the reverse complement.
ACGTGACACCCGGCAGCGAGTTGAGACCCTCGACGACGGCGACACGGCGCCGATCGAACTCGGCCATCATCGCGTCAATCTCGGTGCGCGGTCCGGTCAGCGCCGCGACGCCGGCGAGCTGCGTGGCGGGCGCCGTGCAGGACACGGAGTTGATGATCAGGCGCGTGATCGGCTCGCGCAGTGCCTCGGGCAGCGAGGCGTAGCCCAGGCGCCAGCCCGTCATCGCGAACGTCTTGGAGAAGCCGTCGAGCAGGATCGTGCGGTCCTGCAGGCCCATGTGGCCGGCGATCGTGTCGTGCTCGGCGCCGCTCCAGAGCATCTCGGAGTAAACCTCGTCCGACAGGATCCAGCAGTCGTGATCGGCCAGGACGTTGGCGATCTCGGCGTTCAGCTGCTTCGAGATGTAGCCACCCGTCGGGTTGGCGGGCGAGTTGAGGATCACCATCTTCGTCTTCGACGTCATGCGCGAGCGGAGGTCGTCGGCCGTGAAGGCGAAATCAGTCTCCTCCGTCAGCGGCAGCGGCACCGGCGTGGCCCCGGCCCAGCGGATCGCGGACTCGTAGATCGGGAAGCCCGGGTTCGGGTAGATGACCTCGTCGCCCGGGTTGCACGTGGCGAGGATGCCGTAGAACAGAAACGGCTTGGCGCCCGGCGTCACCACGATCGAGTCGGGGTGCACGTCGATGCCGCGGTGCGTGGAGAGGTGGTTGGCGGCGGCCTCACGCAGCGCGGGGATGCCGGGTGCGGGGCAGTAGTGCGTCTGGCCGTCCCTCAGCGCCTTCGCAGCGGCCTCGACGATATGGGGCGGCGTGTCGAAATCGGGCTCGCCGATTTCGAGGTGGATGACGCGCTTGCCGGTGGCCTCGAGGGCCTTGGCACGGGCGAGGACCTCGAACGCGGTCTCGGTGCCGAGACGCTCAAGAGCGGTTGCGAGCTGGGGCATGGTTCTCCTCCGGTGGGGAAATCGGTGCCGGCTAGGCGCGGATGCGCTCGCCGGCGGGGTCGAAGATGGGTTCTGTGGTGACCGCACCTTCGACCTCATGGTCGAAGATGCGCACGGCGGCCCGCGTCCCGGGAGTTGCCTGCTGGGCGGGAAGATAGCCGTATGCGATCGACTTGCCAACCGTGTAGCCGAAGTTGGCGCTCGTCACGTAGCCGACCTTGCGGCCGTCGATCAGGATCGGCTCGCCGCCGAGTGGCGCTGCATTCGGGTCGTCGAGCAGGATCGGGACGAGGCGCTTCGCGCTGCCGCGCTTGCGCTCCTCAATCACGGCCTGCTTGCCGATGAAGCCGGCCTTGCCGAGGTTGACGGCGAAGCCGAGGCCGGACTCGTCGGCGGTGTAGTCGGTGTGCATGTCGACGCCGGCGAAGCGATAGCCCTTCTCGATGCGCAGCGATTCGAAGGCGCCGCCGCCGGCCGCGATGATGCCGTGCTCCTTGCCGGCCTCCATCAGCCGCTCCCACACCCAGCTGCCGTACTCGCTGGGCACGTAGAGCTCCCAGCCGAGCTCGCCGGCGTAGGAGATGCGGAGCGCAAGGGCGGGCACGTGCTCGATCCAGATGCGCTGGGCGCGCATGTACGGGAAGGCCTCATTCGAGAGGTCCTCGGGCACGAGCGGCTGGAGGACCTTGCGGGCGTTCGGGCCCCACAGGCCACAGACCGCCCACGCGCTGGTGACGTCGCGGAGGCGAACCGAGTCGCCTTCGGGCAGGTGGGCGCGGAGCCACGCGACGTCGCGCGGGCCGGAGCCGCCGCCGGTGACGATCAGGTAGCTCGTCGCAGTGAGGCGCGTGATCGTGATGTCAAACACCACGCCGCCGAGCGGGGTGAGGCACGTCGTGTAGACGATGCGGCCGACGGGCACGTCGAGCTCCGACGTGCACATGCGGTTGAGCCAGTCGGTGGCACCCGGGCCCTCGATCTCGAGCTTGGTGAACGGCGTCAGGTCGAACAGGCCGACGTGCGAGCGCACGCGCGCATGCTCCTTGCCGATCGTCGGCGACCAGTGCAGCGCCTCCCACTCACCGCGCGACTGCGTGTGCGCAGGGGCGGGCAGGCTGGCGTTGCCGTCGAGCCACTGCGCACGCTCCCAGCCGGCGCTCTCGAGCATGTACCCGCCGCGCTCCGAGACCCACTCGTGGGAGGGGAGTCGGCGCAGGCCGCGCGCGGAGAGCGCGGGCTCGAGCGGGTGGAGGATGTCGTACACCTCGGCGTACTGCTGGCTGCCGCGCGCCTTCACGAAGGCGGGCGAGGAGTGGTGCGGCTGGAAGCGATCGGGGTGCGCACCGCCGAGGTCGAGGCCAACGGGCTGGCCGAGCATCTGGCGCACGACGGCCTGGGCCGAGCCGGCGGCCTGGGTCACCCAGATCGCCTCGGCGAGGAACAGGCCCTTCGTGTACGACGACTCGCCGAGCAGCGGGTTGCCGTCG
>JBIIFR010000112.1:0-5560 GCA_044237215.1 Gaiellales bacterium | reverse complement strand
TTGAAGCGCGTCGCCGCGAGCGTCTCGCGGATCCCGCCCAGCAGGTCGCCGAGCGCGTCGAGCAGCGCAGGCTGCACGCGGGCGGGGGCGAGCAGGCCGGTCTCGAGCTCGTGGTAGCGCTCTTCCAGCCGCGCGGCGGCGGCCTCACCGCGGATGCCGAGTCGCTCCGCGAGCTGCGCGAGGAGCGTGGGGCGCTTCATGCTCGCCGCGAGGCGTGCCGACTCGAGGATCTCAGGCCACGGGCGCATGTCGAACATCGGCGACAGGGCCAGCGCCTCGACCTGCGCGGCACTGGGCTCCGCAGGGCCGCGCAGCGAGAGCGCGACGTCGACCATGTCGAGGAGCTCCTGCCGGTGCTCGCCCGCCCGCTCCACGATGGCGTCGAAGGCGTCGAGGCGCTGCTCGTCGAGCGCGGCGCAGGCATCGACGAGCAGATTGCCCAGGAGGATGTCGAGGTCGTCGTTCATCACGCCTCCAATTCTTGCCGCTCGGCCTCCGCGCGCAGGCGCTTGTGCGCCCGCCAGCGGATCTGGTGGAGGTTGTTGGGATCGATCTCGAGCTCGGCGGCGATGGCATCATCGGTGGCGCCATCGAGCGTGCGGTCGATGATCAGGCGCTCGCGCTCGTTGAGTACGGGGTAGAGCCGCTCGAGCAGGTCGCGGTCGAGGATGCCGTCGAGCTCGTGCTCCTCGTAGGCCGCGCCGTCGATCTCCTCGATCGTGGTCGGCTGGCGGGCCTCGGTGCGCTGGACGTCACCGTAGGCGTACGACGCCATCTGGTTGATGAGCCCGATCATGTTGCGCGGGTCCTCGTGGCCGGCGTAGACCCAGCGGACGAAACGCACGCCGATGCACCCGAGCACGTCGTCCTGCTCTGCACCGCGGGCCACGCGGCGGGAGGCGACCACTGCCTGTCGCTCGTAGCGGAGCCACAGCTCGGCCGCATGCCGCTGGGCCGTCGCCAGGTCGCCCGTGCGGTGCGCGGCTCGCGCCCGGCGCGTGAGCTCGATGTCGATGGCTGCGTCGTCGGGCATGCGTGCTGATTCTGCCGGTTCGGGTACGGGAAGGGAAGCGGTAAGCGACGAAGGAAGTCCATGATGGCCCTTCGTCGGCCAGCGCTCGTGCGTGCTTACGCGTGAGCGCGCAGGTGCCTGAGGACGACCGATCCGCGCGGCCGCCTACGAGGCGAAATCGAGGAGCACCTTGCCGACCTTGCCGGGCCCCTCCATGTGGGCCAGCGCATCAGCCGCCTCGAACCAGGGATAGGCGCGGTCGATCACCGGGACCAGCCGGCCGCTGTCGAAGTGCGGGCCGAGCTCGTGGTGGAAGCGCTGGATGGCGTCGGCCTTCTCCTCGATCGGGCGGGCGCGCAGCGTGGTGCCGAAGAGCGTGGCGCGCTTCATCATCAGATCGCGCAGCTGCAGCTCGACCTTCTGGCCCGCGCCGATGCCGACGATGGCGAGGCGGCCGAGCCGCGCGATCGCCTGCATGTTGCCCGCAAAGTTCGGTGCGCCGACGAGCTCGAGGATGACGTCCGCGCCGCGCCCGCCGGTCAACTCGAGCACCGACTCGACCCAGCCCTCCGCGTCGATCGCGGTGGCGCCCCAGCTCTCGATCGCCGCGCGGCCCTCGGCGTGGCGCGAGATGCCGATCACGATCGCGCCGGAGGCGACACCGATCTGGACGGCCGCGGAGCCGACGCCGCCGGAGGCGCCGTGCACGAGCAGCGTGTCGCCTGGGCGCAGGCCGGCCTGCGTGGAGATCGCATCGTGCGCGGTGATGAACACCTCGGGAATTGCGGCGATCTCCCTCGCGTCGAGTCGCGAGGGCACGTGAACGACGCAGCGCTCATGGACCGCCACGCGGTCGGCGAGTCCGCCGCCGCCGACGAGGCCGTAGGCCCGGTCACCGACCTTCCAGCCGCGCACCTTCGCGCCGACGTGGTCGATGACGCCCGCGACCTCGAGGCCCGGGATGTCCGACGGCCAGCCGGGCGGCGCGGGGTACGCGCCCTTGCGCTGGGCGATGTCGGCGCCGTTGATGCCGGCGAACGCCGCGTGGATCAGGACCTCTTCGTCGCCGCAGACGGGATCGGGCCGCTCCTCGCACGCAACGACCTCGTTGCCTCCGGCTCCGGTGTAGACGACGCAGCGCATGCGGTGCTCCTCGATCTCGACTTCGACTGCCCGCAGCGTACCCGTACGAGGAACCGCGGGGAACCTAGGGAACAATGGGCGCATGCGCCTCGTGCCCCTGATCGCCCTGCTCGCATTCACGGCCGCCCTCGCCACGGCGTGCGGCGGCTCGTCGTCGAACGATGCGGTGGCGGCTCCGCCCCCGATGACCGCGGCGCCGACCGCCACGGAGGCCCCCGTCACCGCCGAGGTCCCCGTCGTGACCGAGCCCGTGCAGCCGAAGCTCCCCAAGCGCCTCGGCAGCGGCGAGCCGGTCACCTTCGCCTTCGGCGGCGACGTGATGTTCGAGGAGCCGATCCGCTCGTACCTCTCGACGCCCGCCGCGGTCTTCGCGCCGATCGCGAAGGTGCTGCGCCGCGCCGACGTTGCGATGGTCAACCTCGAGACGGTGATCACCGAGCGCGGCACGCCGACGCCCGCCAAGGCGTACCTCTTCCGCGCACCGCCCTCGGCCTTCGACGCGATCCGCCGCGGGGGCATCGATGTCGTGACCGTGGCCAATAACCACGGCATGGACTATGGCGCCCAGGGCCTCGAGGACACCCTGCGCGCGGCCGAGCGCAAGGGCGTGCCTGTGGTGGGCGGCGGCCGCAGCGAGGCGGAGGCGTTCCGCCCGTGGCGGACCACGGTCCGCGGTCAGCGCATCGCGGTCATCGGCGCGACGCAGGTGATCGACGAGGAGTACCTGTCGTGGTGGGAGGCGCGCGGTCGGCAGACCGGCGTGGCGAGCGCCAAGTACGACATGGAGGACCGCCTCGTCCGGCAGGTGATCAAGGCGCGCCGTGCGAGCGACACGGTCGTCGTGTACCTGCACTGGGGTCAGGAGCTGGAGCCATGCCCGCTCGACCGTCAGGTCTCGCTCGCCGAGCGTCTGGTCAAGGCCGGCGCCGACATCATCGTTGGCTCGCACGCGCACCTCCTGCTCGGCGGCGGCATGCTGGACCGCGCCTTCGTCGACTACGGCCTCGGCAACTTCGTCTTCTACACGGGCGGTGGCATCGCGGCCCGGACCGGCGTCGTCGAGGTGACGGCCACGGGCCGGCGCATCGACGGCTACCGCTTCGTGCCGGCCACGATCTCCGGTGGCCGGCCCGTGCCGGTCACGGGCGAGGAACGGGCAGGGCGCATCGCCGAGTGGAACGCGCTACGGGGTTGCACCGGGCTTGACCGCTGAACCACCGGTGGGGACGCGGCGCTTGACGGCGATCGGCGCCAGCGCCGCACCGACGATGACGAGCACCGCGCCGATCAAGGACACGATGCCGGGTCGCTGATCGAGCACGGCGAAGCTGAGGAAGACGACGGTGGCGATCTCGATGGAGGCCACGAGGGCGGTCGCCGCACTGCCGAGGCGCATCAGCCCCATCGTCTGGAAGAGGCAGGCCGCGATGCTGGAGATGAGCGCCACGCCGAGCAGGGCCATCCAACCGGTCACGTCGGGAAGGTCGCTGCCGCCGAGCAGGAGGCCGCCGGGCACGAGGAAGACAGCGGCGGCCAGCACGGTGATGCCGAGCCAGGCGAGGGGATCGACGCCCTCGAGTCCCTCCTCGGCGACGAGGAAGTAGCCCGCCACGATGCAGGCGAAGGCGAGCGTGAGGATCACGCCGAGGACGTCGATCGAGCCGACCGGGCTGCCGATCGCGAGGGCAACGCCGATCAGCGTGATCGCGGTGACGCCGATCGACAGCCAGGTCAGGTGAACGCGGCGGAGCGCCCCGGCTCCGAGCACCGTCAGTGCCGGATAGATGAAGAGGATCAGCGTGACCGTCGCCGGGTCCATCCGCTGCACCGCCGCGAAGTAGAGCGCGGGGCCGGCGACGGAGGTGAAGCACGCGATCAGGACGGGGCGTCGGTGGCCGCGCAGCGTCGCGCGGCGCTCCGGGTTGAGGAGGAAGAGCGCGAGGACGAGGAACAGGGTTGCGCGCACGGCGAGGAGGACGCCGACCGAGGCGCCGTGGTCGTAGGCGATCGCCGCGAAGATCCCCTGCGTGCCGTAAAGCACCGCGGAGACGACGATGAACAGCTGCGCCGTGCGGAGGCTCTGCGGCGCCCGGATCAGCCGGTTGGAGGTCGAGGGCGCCATGGCGCGCATCGTACGAAGACCGGTGGCGCACATCGGACACGGCACGGTACTGTTCCGCCCATGGCCGGTCTGTCCCACGAGTCCCGCGCGTTCCGCGATACCGTCGGCGCGTTCGCCACGGGCGTCACCGTCGTCACGACGACGAGCAACGGCGCACCGCAGGGCATGACGCTTAACTCGTTCACGAGCGTGTCGCTCGACCCGCTGCTCGTGCTGGTCTCGATGGCGCACGGCACGCGTTCGCTCGACGGCATCAAGCAGAGTCAGAAGATGGCTGTCAACGTCCTACACCGCAAGCAGCAGGAGGCGGCGCTCGCGTTCGCCAAGCGCGGCGGCGACTTCCCGGCCGAGCACGCGGTGCTCGATCCGCACGGCTTCTACTCGGTCCGCCACTCGCTGGCGATCATGCGCTGCGACATCTACGACATCGTCACCGCCGGCGATCACGATCTGGTGATCGGCGAGGTCGTCCACTTCGAGAGCTCTCCGGGCGAGCCGCTGATCTTCCATCGCGGCGCCTTCGGCGGTCTCGATGAGGATGCGTTGGTGCCTCGCGGCCGCGTCATCGGGATCTCCGATGGCGAAGGCTGGATGTAACGCGCCACCCGACCAACGTCCCGATTTTCACGCAGGCGATGCAATTTCCGTTGCAATCGGCTACCGTTGGCGGCATCCCGCCGTTTGGGGGGACGTGAGGCCCGGCGCACTGGGTCGTTAGAGAAGGACGGGTGCCGCATGGCGACCGGAGTTGTGAAGTGGTTCTCCGATGCAAAGGGCTATGGATTCATTGCCCCTGATGGCGGAGGCAAGGATCTCTTCGTCCACTACACCAGCGTTGCGGGTTCGGGTTTCCGCACGCTCCGCGAAGGTGCAAAAGTCACCTTTGAGGCGCGCGAGGGCCAGAAGGGCCCCGAGGCGATCGACGTCGAGATGGTCGACTGATCAACTGCGTCGTGCGGCGTCGCCTCCGCCTTCGGGTGGAGGCGGCGCCTCTTTTTTTGCCCGAACTGACCAGAGGGGTCAGGCCCCTTTGTGTACACAGAGGGGCCAGACCCCTCTGTCTCGTTGTCTGCAACGCTAGGGCCGACCAACGACGACGGAGACGGTGCGATGACTGACGCCTGGAGCGCCTTCGAGGCGCGGATGAACGAGCAGAGTGATCTGGGCGGCATCATGGGCCTCCTCGGCTGGGACGAGCAGACGATGTGCCCACCCGGCGGCCGCGGTGCGCGCGCTCACCATGGCGCGACGCTGGCAGCGCTCGCACACCAGCGCCTCGTCGA
>JBIIFR010000111.1:0-5578 GCA_044237215.1 Gaiellales bacterium | reverse complement strand
GTCCGACCGCCGCCGTGCTGCTCTGCCCGTTCGACAATCTGGTCTGGGATCGCGAGGAGACCGACCGCCTGTTCGGCTTCCGCCACGCCCTTGAGATCTACGTTCCGCAGCCCAAGCGGAAGTGGGGGTACTACGTGCTGCCGCTGCTCCACGGCGATCGGATCATCGGTCGTGCCGACGTGAAGGCCGATCGCAAGGCCGGTGAGCTGCGCATCCTCGCGATGCACTGGGAGGGGCGACCGGCACACGGACCGCTCGAGCGGGCCGCGGCGCGGCTCGCCTGGACGCTCGGGCTCGCTCCAGCCTGACGCGCTACAGGCGTCGTGCCAAGCGTCCTCGCATGGCCTTTAGAGCACGTGCTCGCCGATCGTGCAAGCGTTCGCTGACCGACCAACACGCTCTAGAGTTCCCGCATGCTCGGACGCGCAACGCTGACCCTTCCCGCCTCGCCGAGTGCGATGGTGCTGGCCGACACCGTGGCCGTGGGCTTCGCGCAGGAGGCGGGCATTGCCGCCGCTGACATCGCGAGGATTCAGCAGGCCGTGCGCTGTCTCGTGGCCTTCAGCATCGAGCACTCCTATGAGGGGCGGGGCAAGGGCGACGTCGAGCTGAGTCTCGAGCTCGACCCGGCTGGCGTCCAGGTTGTCGTGCACGACTGGGGGCGTCCGTTCCGCGTGGCGGGTGGCGCACACGGTCCGCTGCCGGCCGGCCTTGAGGATGCCGCCGCGATCGATCCCGACGCGCGCCTGATCAATCTCGCAGGCGAGGGCAAGCGTCTGGTCCTGCGCGTCCCGGTGGAGCACGGCATCGTCATCGCGCCCGTGGTCGATGGTGCCGCCGACGAGGAGCGCTTGCGCTCTGGTGCGGTCGACGACATCGTGATCCGCGACGCGACAGCCGACGATGCCGTTGCGATCGCACAGCTGCTCTACCGCGGCTACGGCCTCGGCTATGTCCACGGTGACTTCTATCGACCGATCTGGATCGAGGAGGCCATGCGCGACGGCCACGTCTCGAGCACCGTCGCATGCGTCGGCGACGAGATCATCGGCCACCACGCGCTGCTCTGCGGGGCGCCCGGCGAGGCTGCCGAGTCGGGCGTGGCCGTGATCGCGCACGCGTGGCGTGGCCTGGGCCTCTTCGATCGCATGTTCGACGTCACGGTCGGGCGCGCCCGGCGCATCGGCCTGCCCGCGCTCTTTGGCCAGGCGACCACTGCACACATCTACAGCCAGCGCTCAGAATTCAAGAGCGGCTACAAGCCGTCGGCGTTGCTGATCGGCGCCGCGCCGGCCGCGATGGCGCAGGCACAAGCGGACTCTGGCGCAGCCCCGGCTGGGCGCGGAGCGCTGCTCAACTCCGTCATGCCGCTCGTTTCGCAACCGACAATCAGCGGCGCGCCGCCGGAGCGTTACGCCAAGGTCATCAAGCGCCTCGCTACCGAAGCCGGCTTCACGATCACCCCCGTGCGCGACGCAACGCCCCTCGAGCTGACGGAGCAATTGGAGTACTCCGCCGAGGGTGACGTCACGTTCATCTACCTCTCGGGCGAGCTCGATGCCACGCGCGTCGAGCGGATGCTGTGGTCGGAGGAGGCCCGTCAGGCCGGCACGCTCTACGCCGATATCGATCTCTCGTGCCCGAACGACGCCGCGCTCCAGGCGCTTCGCCGTGAAGGGTTCTACCTCGCCGGCCTGATCCCCTCGGGGCGCGGCGGTCGCGACTGGCTTCGCCTGCAGCGGCCGCAAGATACCGCCGACATGGACGCCATCCACCTTGAGGGCGAGACCGCCAACTGGCTGCTCGCCGAGGTGCTGGCCGATCGCGACAGCGTCAGCTGAGGAAGCGGCGGATCTCCGCCGCGGCGGCCTCGGGCTGCTCCCAGTAGATCATGTGCGCCGCATCGATATCGACGACCTCGAGGTCGTCGCCGAGGGCGGCGCGGAGCGGCTTGAGGAGCGTCTCCTCCTGCACGTAGTTGTCGCGGGCCGCGCGCAGGATCAGGACGGGGCGTGGCTCCTCGGGCAGCGGCGTGGCGTGCGCCATCTCGCTCCAGGCGGTCACTGCGGCCGCGGGTGAGCAGCGCGGCCGCCACCGACCATCGTCGCCGAGCACGACGTGCTCCTCGACCTCACCGGCGATGAAGCGGTGACCGCTCTCGGCCACGCTGGCCTTGCGATCGGCGATCGCGGCCTCGGGCGACTCCCAGCCCGTCGAGGCGATCGTGTCGCGGGCGCGGTCGGCGCAGTAGTCGGCCGGCAGCGCGATGGCGGGGTCGATCAGCACGGCGCGCTGGATCAGCTCGGGTGCGAGCGTCACCAGTGACAGCGCGAGCAACCCACCGAACGAGTGGCCCATCACGTCGACAGACTCGTCGATGCCCTCAGCCTCGAGCGTCTCGAGGATGTCATCGAGGTGGGTGATCACGTCCCACGGCGGCTCCCAGCCCGAACGGCCGTGGCCGCGCAGGTCAACGGAAAACACATCGCGGTCGGGCGCGGCGAGCTCGACGAAGTCGCGAAAGCGGAGGCCGTGCCCGGTGACGCCGTGGATGGCGAGCAGCGGGCGGGCGCCCGGGGTACCGAGGCGGTGGACGTTCAGGCGCATGCGAGAACCCTAGCGGGGGCGCTTCGCCACAGCCGGCTACCGGACCGGCAGTGGCAACTCGGGTAGTTCAGAGTGCGCGAGGGCCTTGGCCTTGGCAGGTGTGATGCCGAGCAGGGGCAGCACCAGCTCGACCACCTTGTCACCGTCCGCTGGGTCGGCGCCGCCGACGATTTGCCGGGCGCCCTCTGCTGCCACGGCACTGACCACGCTCTGGCACCGAAGCTCCAGATCATCGCCGCTGATAAGGCCTGCGTCGGCGAGCGCGCGAGCGTGGGCTGTGAATGTCAGGCCCATGTCCCTCGGGTCGAAATAGCCGCCGGCCCGTCCGCGGAGCATGACCACCGCGACCGTTGGGTGGGTGACACAAATCCGATGGGCGAGGCGGAGGCCGAGCGCGAGGCGTTCAAGCGGGTCGCTGACGTGGCTGAGGACCTCGAACTGCCAGGCCTCCCACTTCTGTGCGGCGTCCAGCATCGCCGCCTTGATGAGGCCTTCCTTCGAGCCGAAGTGCTTGTACAGCGTGGCGATTGCGACGTCCGCATGCAGGGCGAACTGCTCGATCGTTGCGTCGGGGCCAGTGGTCGCGATGACTTCCTCCGCGGCGCGCAAGTAGCGGGCGCGGGCGCGAAGCATGTACGCGTCTTTTCTACCGGGCTTGGAAGCTGTCATCGAGTTCTACTCTCTTGTGCGTAAACCGAACTAAAAGTATCCTTGAACATTGCTACGTTTCTCAATATTCGTTCAAACTCTACCCGATCGACACCCTGGCGTGCAGACCGAGGCCTGTCCGTTGTGCATGAGCCCCGCCGCAGGAACCGCCGTGGAACTCAACGTGGATGCTCGTCTGACCGGTTGAGCCCTGCGCGAGCGCTACCCTACGGGTGTGGCTGATGGTCATCTCGGAGTGGGTGGGCGCCTGGCGGCTGGTCCGTCGGACGAGCTCGTCCGCGCGGGCTACGGCGCTGAGGCTGCCGCGGGCCCTGCGCTCGCCGATGCGCTCTCGCGTTCCGACCTCGCCCACGCGATTGCGCTGATCGAGGGCGGCGGGCTCGACAGGGAGCGCGGCGCGGAGTTGCTGCGGGGTCTGCTCGAGCTCGACGCGATTCCGGCCAACGAGTTCCCGTGGGATCCAGCAGTCGGCGACGCCTTCCAGAATCGCGAGAAGGAACTGACGGCGCGCGTCGGCTCCAGCGCCGCCGGTTGGCTCAGCGCCGGTCGTCCGCGCCGCGAGCCGTTCCGCGTGGCGCTGCGCCTGATCGTCGCCGAGGGCATGGCGCGCAACGCGGCGGCCTTCAGCGACTTCAGCGCCGCGCTCGCCGCACAGGCCAAGCCGCTGGCCGCTTCGCTCGCCGCCGACTACACCTACCTGCAGCCCGCGCAGCCGACGACGGTCGGGCATCTGCTCCTGACGTGGGCCTACCCGGTGCTGCGCAGTGCCGAGCGGTACCGTCGCGTGCAGGGCGACTTCGCCGGCAGCGTCGCGGGCGTCGGCGGCAGCGCCGGCTCGCGTTGGCCGCTCGACCGCGAGCGCCTGGCCGACCTGCTTGGCCACGCCAAGGTCGAGGTGCACGCCAAGGATGCGATGTGGCAGTCCGATCCGTACCTCGTGGTGCTCAGCGGCTTTGCGATCGGCGCAACGTCGATCAGCCAGTTTGCGCAGGACCTCGAGATCTGGTGCAGCCAGGAGTTCGGGTGGGTCGAGCTCGACGACACGCACAGCCGCGTGTCCGCGCTGATGCCGCAGAAGAAGAATCCGTACGCCCTCGCGGTCCTGCGCACGTGGGCGGGACAGGCCACCGGTGATCTCACCGCCGCGCTGACCACCATGCACACGGGTGCCGCGCGCACCGACCACTTCCACCTACTCAACGGGCTGATTCCGCGTGCGCTCGCCGAGGCCGAGCGCACGGCGCAGCTCGCCGCTGCCGTCGCCGCGGGCATGGTGGTCAACGCGGAGCGCATGGAGGAGAGCGCCCGTGCGGCCTTTGTCACCGCCGCTGATGTCGCCGACATGCTCGCCCAGACGACGGCGCTCGATTACCGCACCGCCCACCACGTGATCGGCCGGGTCGTGCGCGACCAGGTGGAGCACGGGGGCGAGATCGATGCGGCCCGCATCGCCGCCGCGGCGAACGAGGTCGCCGGTGCCGAGATCGTGGTCGACGAGGCCGAGCTCGCCGCGGCGCTCGATCCGGCCGCCTGCGCCGCGCTGCGTCCGCAGACGGGCTCGTCCGATGCCGACCAGGTGCGCGCGATGTGCGACGACGTCGCCGCCCGCAGCGCCGAGGTGCGCCGCTGGGCCGAGGGGGTCGTCGCCGCCGACGCCAAGGCCGCTGAGGCGCTGCGCGCCAAGGCGCGGGAGCTCGCGGGGTAGGGTGGCGGCATGAGCGAACCGATCGTCGGCGTCATCATGGGCTCGAAGTCCGACTGGGAGACCATGCGCCATGCCTGCGAGACGCTCGAGGCGCTCGGCGTGCCGTACGAGACCGAGGTCGTCTCCGCCCATCGCACGCCCGACAAGCTGTTTGCCTACGCCGAGGCGGCCGAGGGGCGTGGCATCGAGGTGATCATCGCCGGTGCCGGCGGCGCCGCCCACCTGCCCGGCATGTGCGCCGCGAAGACCGCGCTGCCCGTGCTCGGCGTGCCGGTCGAGTCGAAGGCGCTGAAGGGCCTCGACTCGCTGCTCTCGATCGCGCAGATGCCCGCGGGTATTCCTGTCGGCACGCTGGCGATTGGCCGCGCCGGCTCGATCAACGCCGGCCTGCTCGCCGCCTCGATCGTCGGGGCCAAGCGCCCGGAGATCATGGACGCCGTGCGCGCGCACCGTGCGAAGCAGACGGCCGACGTCCTCGCCGGCCCCGATCCGCGCGAGGCCTAGATGCGCCTCGGCATTCTCGGTGGTGGCCAGCTGGCCTGGATGCTCGCGCAGGCCGCCGAGCCGCTCGGTGTTTCCGTTGCCGTGCTGGATCCG
>JBIIFR010000110.1:0-5632 GCA_044237215.1 Gaiellales bacterium | reverse complement strand
TGATCAGCGGAGCGAGGATGGCGCGACTGAGCGTGCGGCGGCCCGAGACGTGGAACATCGCCGACAGCAGGATCGTGGCGGTGGCGATCACCACCGTGTAAATGACAAGGGCGGTCATGTCACTCGAGTTGCGCGAGTAGGTCGTGGTAGCGAAGGGCATCAGGCAGACCGCGGCGAGGAAGGCGAAGTTGAGGATCACGAACCGGTGCGACACGAGGGCGGGCAGACCCTTGAAGGCGCGGTGATGAATCAGCCAGAAGCGGGCGATCAGGAAGAAGCTGAGCAGGAACAGGCCGATCGCCCCGAGCGCATTCGCGTCGAACGCCGCGAGCAGCGTCTCGCCCTCGGCGGGCTGCGGCGCATCGATGCCGAGCGCGAGCAGGGTGATCGCCACGGCCATGATGCCGTCGGAGATCGCCTCGAGGCGACCGCGACTGACGCCGGGACTGATCTGCTGCCCGTCCATGCCGTTAGGGTCGCATGCCGGGTGGATGCGACCCCTGCGGGCCGAGCGGGGGGAAGTAGCGCATACGGGATTCGAACCCGTGCTACCGCCGTGAGAGGGCGGCGTCCTAGGCCCCTAGACGAATGCGCCAGGTGCTCCGGAGAGCGGACGGCAGTTTACCCCGATCCCGTCGAGACGTGCGTCGTCACCAGTTGGTCGGCGGCGTCGTCTCGGCCAGCCGTGCCCAGAAGGCATGGTGCTGGTCGGCCGCCTCGACGAGCCGCGAGTGCCAGACGTCCTTGTCGACCGAGACCGGGCCGTCGCCCATCTCGTTCCCCGACAGGCAGATCCAATGGCCCGGGTGTTCGCGCATGAAGAGAAGCAGGCCGACGTCGCCCTCGAAGAGATCGGCGATCACAATCGCCTCGTCATCGGTCAGGGGCGTGCCCAGTGGCGGGGCCATGGCGATAATCGCGTCGCGAACTGCCCGCACACGATCGGCATTGGGAAACAGTGCTCCGGGAATCACGCCCACAGGGAGATCTTCGCCGATTCCTGCATGGTGGCCGAGCCACAGGCGGCGCAACGGTCGCGCGCACACCATGGTGCCGTCGCCACGGGGCGCTACAGTTGTTGCCAGCGAATTGAGGGAGCACTGTGATGTCCGCAGATGAGCAGGGGAAGCCACTCTACGAGGGTGTCGCGCCGTCGGAAGCTGACGTGCTCGCGCGCATGCAGGCCACAAATCTCGTCCAGAGCAGCGATCAGCGCGACGCGTTGATGGAGTTGCGCGATGACGACGTCGTCTGGGCGATGTCGCCCGACGGACGGATCACGCACGTCAGCCGCGAGGTCGAGAGCGTGCGGGGCTTCACGCCCGCAGAGGCGACCACGCAGGGACTTGACGAGATCCTCACGCCCGCTTCGCAGGCCGTCTCGATTGCGTACTTCATGTCGCTCATGGAGACGCTGCAGCGCGGGGACAAGCCCCAGGCCTTTCTCGGCGAGTTGGAGTACCTGTGCAAAGACGGCTCAACGGTGGTGTGCGACGTCCAGACGCTGCCGCACCTGAGTGCGGATGGCGAGCTGATCGGGCTCTACGGCGTGTCGCGTCGTCGCGACAGCTGACGATCAGTTTGGCGATGCGGGGTTCTTGAAGCACCCCGCCGCGCCGCCCTTTGTGAACGTCGCGGTCGTGCACTGGACCCCGCTGGGGTAGTACGGCCCCATTGTGCTCTGAGCAGATGCCTGGTTCGAGTTCTCAGCGTTCATGACGGACTGGGTGAAGGTGGGGGCGGCCAGCATGTTGCGGATCGCGATCACCTCCTCAGCGGTCGTGTTGGTGGGCGAGGTTGGCAGCCAGCCGAGCTTGGCCTTCGGGCCAAGGGTCGACACCGGCCGGTCCTTGAGACACGATCGCGTGCCAAGCGCCGAAGGCCGGCTCGCGCGTGCGAACCGGCCTTCAGTCGATCGAGGCTGGGGGACAGGGACTCGAACCCCGATTAACCGGACCAGAACCGGTCGTCCTGCCATTAGACGATCCCCCAAGGACGGGGCGAAGCCTAGCAACGTGCCGGCGGGGGCGGATCCGCTCCCCTCGCGGTCGCAGATGGATGCCGATCCGTCAGGCTACGCGCGCGATCTGCAGGCATACTCAGGGCATGAGCATGTTCCTCGTTCTCTTCCTGATCCCGATGGCGGCTGGCTTCGCCGCGCAGGCTTGGGTACGCCGGTCGGTGGCCCGCGCGCAGGAGGTGCCGGTCGGCATGACCGGCGCCGAGGCCGCTCACCGCATCCTCGCTCGGCACGGCGCCATGCAGATCCGCGTCGAGACGTCGCAGGATGGCCCGCTGACGGATCACTACGACCCGCGTGAGCAGGTCATCCGGCTGTCCGATCAGATCTACAACCGCTCGTCGGCCGCGGCCGTCGCCATTGCCGCCCACGAGTGCGGTCACGCGCTGCAGCACCACACCGCGCACACGATGTTCCGGGTGCGCTCCGCGCTCGCCCCGAGCGCCGCCGTCGCGAGCCAGCTGTGGGTGCTGCCGCTGATGCTCGGCGTCTTCGCGGGCTTCACCGGTCTGATCTGGGTCGCCGTCGCGCTGTTCTCGGCCGTCCTGCTCTTCCATCTCGTCACGCTCCCGGTCGAGATCGACGCCTCGCGGCGCGCCATGCGGATCCTCCGCGAGGACGGCATGGTCGATGCCCAGACCGCGCCGGTGGCACGCGGCGTGCTGACGGCGGCTGCCACCACGTACATCGTGGCGGCGCTCACGTCGATCGCGATGCTGATCTTCATCCTCGGCGCGCGCCGCTGACCCCCCGGCGGCGTGTCGCCGTCGTAATCTTCCAACGTGCCCGCGTCCCCCGGAGAAGCGCTCGACATCGGCTCGCTGCATCTCCAGCTCTACGGCGTCTGCGTGCTGCTCGGCTTCTTCGTCTGGGTGCTGGTGACGGCAAGGCTCTGGCAGCGCGGCGGTGGCGACGGGATCGAGGCGGCCTGGGCGTGTCTGCTGGCTGCGCCCGTTGCCTTCATTGGAGCCCGGCTCTACCACGTCATCACGGACTACGGCGTCTATTCGGCCAACCCGACGGGCATCTTCGACGTGGCGCAGGGCGGCCTCAGCATCTTCGGCGCCGTGGCGGGCGGGATCTTCGCCCTCGTGTTCTACGCGAACGTGCGCGGCTGGCCGATCGCCACGTTCCTCGACTGCGCGATCGTCGGCATTCCGCTTGCCCAGGCGATCGGCCGCTGGGGCAACTACTTCAACCAGGAGCTGTTCGGCCGCCCGACCGACCTCCCCTGGGGCCTGCATGTCGACGAGGCATTCCGTCCGTACGGCTACGCCACCTACGAGCAGTTCCACCCGGTCTTCCTGTACGAGTCGGTGCTCGACGTCGGCATCTTCATCGCGCTCGGACTGTTGTGGCGGCCGCTCCATGAGCGCTTCCGGCCGGGCTGCATCGTCGGTGCCTACCTGATTCTCTACGGCCTGGTGCGCGTGCTGATGGAGCTGCTGCGCAGCGATCCATCGAACATGATCGGACCGTTCCGTCTCAACCTCGTCGTGGCCGTGCTGGTGCTCCTGACGGGTGCGCTGATTCTGATCGTGGCGGACCGCCGTCGCCCGCAGCGGCGCTGAGTCCGGTGCCTGGCAGGGGGCACGAGCGACGATACGTCGGAGCAGCCGTCGGGCAGAGCCAGTTCGCACCCGCCGCATCTGATCGTCACGCAGGACATCGGTTCCCCGGCTGCGATGGCCCGACGTGATCCTGATTTAGCCCGGCGTGGCGCGGCGGCGCGTCCAGCGCCCGAACAGCCACAGGACCGTGAGCTCGAGGAGGGCGATGGCCACGAGCTTGGGGAGCAGGCCGAGTCCGGACGGGATTGCCCAGTGCCCGACGACGGCGACGAGCAGCACGAGCGCGATCAGGCCGAAGCGGGCGGCTGTGGCGACCAGTTCCGGGCGCCTCACCGGGAGATCGCCTCAGCCCAGTCGCCGTAGAGGGCGCGGTAGCGACCCCCGCGGGCCAGCAACTCCTCGTGAGAGCCGGCCTCGAGCACGGCGCCGTGCTCGAGCACGACGATCAGGTCGGCGTTACGGATGGTCGAGAGGCGGTGCGCGACGACGAACGCCGTGCGGTCTGCGAGCAGGCGCTGGAGGGCCTCCTCGATGTGGGCCTCGGTCTGGATGTCGACGCTCGACGTGGCCTCATCGAGGATCAGCAGCCGCGGATCGACGAGCAGCGCGCGGGCGAACGCGATCAGCTGGCGCTGGCCGATCGAGAGCCGGCCGCCGCGCTCGCGGACCTCTTCGTCGTAGCCGCCCGGCAACTCCTCGATGAAGCGATCGGCACCGACCTCGCGGGCGGCGGTCTCGACCTCGGCGCGCGTCGCGGTCGGGCGGCCGAAGGCGATGTTCTCGTGGATCGTGCCGTTGAACAGGAAGCCCTCCTGCGGCACCATGGCGATCTGGGCGCGCAGCGACGCGAGCGTGACCGAGCGCAGGTCGTGGCCGTCGATCGTGATGCGCCCCGCCTGAGGATCGTAGAAGCGCGCCAGCAGCTTGATGATCGTCGACTTGCCGGCGCCGGTGTGGCCGACGAGGGCCACCGTCTGGCCGGCCACGACGTTGATCGAGAGTCCGTCGATGACGGGACGCTCGGGGTTGTAGCCGAAGCGCACGTCCTCAAAGCGGACGGCGCCGACGAGGTGCGGCAGCGCCTGCGCATCGGGCGCGTCGATGAGCGTCGGCTCGTCGTCCATCACGTCGAAGATCTTGTCGAGCGCCGCGCTACCGGCCAGGAACGTGTTGTAGACCTGGCTCAGCTGCTGGACGGGATCGAAGAAGGAGGCCAGGTAGCCGATGAAGGCGACCAGCACGCCGATCTCAATCGTGCCGTCCACGTAGAGGTAGCCGCCGTAGCCGAAGACGATGCAGGTGGCGACGGCGGCAAGGAACTCCACGGTCGGGAAGTACCAGCCGCTCGACGTCACCGTCGTGCGGTTCGCCTCCCGATACGACTCGTTGAGCACGGCGATCTGCGCACGGCTCCCGGACTCGCGGCGGTAGGCCTGGATCACGCGGATCCCGTTGAGGTCCTCCTGCAGCGCCGCCGTGACGAGTGCGAGGCGGGAGCGCATCTGCCCGTAGGCCTTGGCCGACTGGCCGCGGAAGACGAACGTGAGGACCGCCATCAGCGGAAAGACGATGATCGTGGCGAGGGCGAGGCGGAAATCGAGGACGAGCAGGATGCCACCGGCCACCACCAGCGTCAGGACGTTGCGGACCGTCGAGGTCAGGCCGTCCGTGACGAGCTGCTGGAGCGCCTCCACGTCGTTCGTCAGCCGTGAGATCAGGACACCGGTGCGCTGCCGCTCGAAGTAGCCCATCGAGAGGCTCTGCATGTGCTGGAAGAGGTCCGTGCGGAGATCGTTCAGGACCCGCTCGCCGACCCAGCCGGTGAAGTAGGTCTCGACGCGGGAGAGGGCGATGCCGACGATGCCGATGCCGATCACCACGGCCGCGATCAGGACGAGCAGTCGGGTGTCGCCCGGGAGGATCGCGGAGTCGATCGCGGCCTTCATCAGGAGCGGCAGCGCCAGTGTGCAGGCGAGCACGCCGAACATCGCCACGATCGCGAGGATCAGCCGCGCGCGGTACGGACCGGCGTACCGGCCCA
>JBIIFR010000109.1:0-5638 GCA_044237215.1 Gaiellales bacterium | reverse complement strand
GCGGCATCGGCATCGTCCGCACGAACCGGTTCCTCGAGCCGGGCGCGTACTCCTGCGAGGGCGATCGCCACACCGATCCCCCGCGCGGCATCTTCGGCGGCTATGACGGCCTGCCGGCGATGGTCCGTCACCACAAGGCGGGCGGCGGCTTCGAGGAGATCCCCGCGAAGGTGACGGGTCTCATGTGCGAGGCCGGTGACGCGATCCAGCTGATCGAGCCGAACGGCGGTGGCTACGGCAACCCGCTCAAGCGCGACCCGAAGCTGGTCGTCGAGGACATCCTCGACGACTTCACCTCGGTCGAGCTGGCGCGCGAGGCCTACGGCGTCGTCGTCGACCCGAAGACGCTCGCGATCGACGCGGCGGCAACGAAGAAGCTGCGCGCCAAGCTGCTCAAGCAGCGCGGCCGCAACTTCCAGGGCGAGCTGCTCTCCCTGGTCAAGCTGCCGCACCGCATGGCCGTGTCGCCGCACAAGGCGGCCGCCAAGCCGAAGCGCAAGAAGGCGGCTACCCGCCGCTGAGCACGAGAGAACGAGGGGGCGGCGGCTCGCGCCGTCGCCCCCTTTTTTCTTGCCCAAACTGTCGTATCTCGCACCCCTCCTCCCGACTAGGCTCTCACCCATGCGCAGACCACTCGAAGACGTCACCATCCTCGCCGTCGAGCAGTACGGCGCCGGCCCGTGGGGCACGGTGCATCTGGCCGACCTCGGCGCCCGCATCATCAAGATCGAGGATCCGACGAGCAAGGGCGACATCGGCCGGTACGTGCCGCCGTTCCAGGAGGGCGAGGACTCCCTCTTCTTCGAGACCTTCTGCCACAACAAGGAGTCGATCTCGCTCCAGCTGCGCTCGCCCGAGGGCCGCGCGACGTTCGAGCGCCTCGTCCCGCACGCCGACGCGGTCTTCTCGAACCTCCGCGGCGACGGACCGGCGAAGCTGAAGATCCTCTACGACGACCTTAAGCACCTCAACCCCGCGATCGTCTGCACGTCGCTGACCGGCTTTGGCATGACGGGTCCGCGCGCAGCCGAGGGCGGCTACGACTACATCGCCCAGGGCATGGCCGGCTGGATGAGCCTGACGGGCGACCCCGATGGCCCGCCGACCAAGTCGGGCCTGTCGCTCGTCGACATGGCGACCGGCTACGCGGCGGCGCTGGCGATGATGTGCGCGCTCTGGCGGGCCCGGCGCGACGGCGAGGGCTGCGACGTTGACGTCTCGCTGTTCGAGACGGCGTTCAACCTCGATATGTACGTCTCCACGTGGCACCTGTCGCGCGGCTGGGAGCCGATCCGCACGCGCAACTCCTCGCACCCGTCGATCGTGCCGTTCGGCAACTTCCCGACCGCCGACGGCTGGGTCGTGATCGCCTGCGCGAAGCAGAAGTTCTTCGAGAACCTCGTGCACGCGATCGGCGTCGAGTGGATGCTCGAGGACGAGCGCTACGCGACGATGGCGGCGCGCCTTGAGAACCGCGACCAGTGCACGGCCGAGCTTGAGAAGGCGCTGACGACCGAGACCACGGCCCACTGGGTCAAGGCTCTGGCCGCGGCCGACGTGCCGAGCGGGCCGATCTACTCGATCGCCGAGGCCGCCGCCGATCCACAGACCATCGCCCGTGACCTGATCGCCGAGACCGAGCACCCAGTGCTCGGCACGGTGCGGCAGATCCGCTCGCCACTGCGCATGCCGGGTGCCGCCGAGGAGCTCAACCCCGCTCCCAAGCGCGGCGAGCACACGCGCCAGGTGCTGACGGAGCTGGCCGGCATGGACGAGTCCGAGATCAATGCATTGGCCGAGGCGGGAGCCTTCGGCGACGTGGAGGTTTGATGATGGCGAAGAACATGACAATCGATCGCGAGCGCTCGTATCAGCGCATCGAGAACGACATCGAGACCCTCGGTGGTCCGGACTTCACCGAGACCGACGAGGCGATCCGCCGCTACGCGTACACCGACGTCTACGAGAACACGCTGCAGTACTTCACGCGCGAGCTCGAGGCGATCGGCTTCACCGTGTGGCGCGATCCGGTCGGCACGCTGATCGCCTCGAACGTCCCCAAGGGCGCACCCGCCTTCGGCATCGGCTCGCACTGCGACTCCAATCGCAACGGCGGCAAGTACGACGGCACGCTCGGTGTCGTCACCGCCCTCGAGGTCTGCCGCCTCGCCCAGGAGTCGGGCCAGCACATCCCGCTGCGCCTGATCAGCTTCCTCGAGGAGGAGGGCTCGGGCTTTGGCCAGATGCTGCTCGGCTCGCGGATCATGTTGCAGCGCGTCACCGAGGAGGAGCTGAAGACCACGATGCTCGCCCCCGATGGCACGTCGTTCTGGGACTCGGCCGCCGCGGCGGGCTACGAGCCCGAGCGCTGGCAGGAGTCGATCAGCGAAATCGATGGCCTGACCGGCTGGATCGAGGTCCACATCGAGCAGGGCCGTGTCCTGCAGGACACGGGCAACCGCATCGGCGTCGTGCACGCGTTGCCGGGCTACGTCCACGGCGACTTCCACTTCACCGGCCGCGCCGACCATGCAGGCGCCACGCCCATGGACTTCCGCATCGACGCCGTCATCCCCGCCGCCGAGACGATCCTCGAGGTCGAGCGCCTCGCCAACGAGATCGGCAAGACGACGGTCGGCACGACGAGCGAGCTCGAGACACACCCGTGCCTGATCAACGTCGTGCCGGGCAGCGTCCGCGTCTCGCTCGACACGCGGTCGGTGACAGGTGGCCACCTGGAGCTGCGCGACCGTATCGTGCAGTACGCCAAGGAGCGGGCCGAGGCCCGCGGCGCCGGCTTCGAGTGGGTCGAACGCCAGTCCCTTCCCATCACCCCGATGAACGATGAGATCGTCGAGGCGCTACGCCAGGAGGCCGAGGCCACGGGCGAGCCGTTCATGGTGATGCCCTCGGGTGCGGCGCACGACACGATGTGCGTGGCCGACAAGGTGCCGACGGCGATGGTCTTCGTGCCCTGCGTCGACGGCCTCTCGCACACACCGCTCGAGGACTCCGACACGCGCGACGCGGCACTCGCCGCCGAGATCGTGCTCGGGGCGATCATCGCGCTGCAGAGCTAGAGGTCGAGCACGAGGCGGTCGCCGGCCGCGCGAGATACGCAGATCATCATCACGTCGTTGGCAGCCTTCTCATCATCGTCGAGCACCTCGTCGCGGTGGTCGACCTCGCCCGCCAGGACGCTGGTCTCGCAGGTGCCGCAATTGCCCTCGCGACACGAGTTCAGGACGCGTCGACCGGAGGCCTCGATCGCCTCCATGATCGTCTGGCCGGCGCCGACCTCGAGCTCGCTGCCGTCGTTCAGCTCAACGATGAACGCATGGTCGGCCATCCGAGCAGTGTCCCACAGCAGCCGTAGTGCAGCGGGTATCGTGGCGCCAGGATGGATGCAACGCACAACGCACCACACGGAGCCACCGAGCCCGCGCCCGGCATCACGGCAATCGGTGACGACCCGTGGTCGATCGCGAACCTGACGGATCCGTACCCGCTGTTCGAGCGGCTGCGCGATGCGGGGCCGGCCATCTGGCTCGAGCAGTACGGCGTGCACGCCTTCACGCGCTTTGAGTCGATGCGCGAGCTGCTCGTGGACCACGAGACCTTCATCTCGAGCGCGGGCGTCGGTCCGACGAACCTGCACAGCACGCCGAACTGGCGCCCCCAGGGCATCCTCGAGTCGGATCCGCCGCGCCACACGCCGATGCGCACGGCCATGACGTCGGTGATCGCGCCGCGCAAGATGCGGCAGCTGCGCCCGGGCTTCGACGCGTACGCCGCCGAGCTGACCGACGCCGTGCTCCGGGGTGAGGCAATCGACCTCGTGCACGACATCGCCGAGGAATTCACCCTGCGTGTCTTCGGCGATGCCGTTGGCATTGGCCGCGAGGGGCGCCGCGAGAATCTGCTCACGCACGGTGCCATGAACTTCTCGTACTTCGGACCCGACAACGAGCTGCACCGCCAGCATGTCGAGGCGGGAGCCGGGACGCCCGAGTGGGTGCTGGCCAACTGTGAGCGCAGCGTGCTGACGCCCGACGGCATGGGTGCGCAGATCTGGGAGCAGGCCGATGCTGGGGTGATCCCGCCCGAGCAGGCCACGCTGCTGATCCGCGCGATGCTCTCGGCCGGGCTCGACACCACCGTCTTCGCGATCACCAACACGCTGCTGCTCCTAGCCCAGCACCCGGAGCAGTGGGCCAAGGTCCATGCCGATCCGTCGCTGATGAAGTTCGCGATCGACGAGGCACTGCGGTACGAGTCGCCCTTCACCTGCTTTTTCCGTACCACCAGTCGCGACGTGGTGCTGGACGGCGTGCAGCTTCCGGCTGGCTCCAAGCTCGTCGTCTTCCTCGGTGCGGCCAACCGCGATCCGCGCCGCTGGGGCGACACCGCCGACCAGTTCGATGTCGACCGCGACACGGGCGGCCAGCTCGCGTTCGGCATGGGCATCCACCAGTGCGTTGGCCAGCCGATCTCGCGTCAGGAGTCACAGGCGCTGCTCGAGGAACTGGCGCGTCGTGTGGCCGCGATCGAGCTGACGGCCGAGCCGACGCTCTACCTGCACAACACGCTGCGCTCGTGGTCGAGCGTGCCGGTGCGGCTCACACCGGCCTGACCGACCTCATACGGCCGACTGGATCGTCCAATCCTCGGTCCAGCGCGCGAGCGCCTCGAGGCACGACATGTCAATCACGCCAACGATCTTTTGCACGCGAGCAACGTCGATCGTGCGGGGCTGCTCCGTCATGGCGTATGTCGTTTTGGCGAGTCCCGTGGGTCCTTCGAGCTCGACATGATTCGGCCACCCGCGGTCGACCGTGGTGCCGGGCAGCACGACGGCCAGTCCGAGCGTGATCGCGAGATGATCGAGACTCGAAACGACCACCGCGGGGCGTCGACCGCTCTGCTCCTTGCCAACGCCGTCACCGAAGTCAGCCCAGACGACGGTGCCGGGGGTGAGGGCGCCTACCACCCCTCGAGCCCATCGCCAAGCGCGCGGTCCCAAATCTTGGTTTCCTCGCGATACGCCTCGAGAACCTCCGGCGATGCGGCCCGCATCGCGGCCGCAGCCCGCGCCATACGGTCACGACGGTCGTGCTCCTTCATCAGTCGCGTGAGAAACTCGTTGACCGTTAGGTTCTGCGCCTGTGCGGCCGTGCGGATGCGCTCGCGCAGCGCGCGCTCCACCTTGATCGTCGTATCGAGAGCCATAGGCAGAAGCATACTCTCGGTAGCAGGTGTCGTCATGGCTTCAGCATGGCGCAATGCGGTCGCCGGTCTACGCGCGAACGTCGAGCGGATCGGCGCGAGCTCGTCACGCTTGCCTGGGAGCTCCTCGACAGCACGTGCACCAGGGCTCTGAAGCGTGGCGCAGACGCAACGTAATGCGACCTGGTTTACGCATAGCCTGCACAGGACGGAAGAACGGTCTTCCGCATTGCGCTTGCAGCAGACACCTATCCAAGTGGATCAGCGACTCGTGCGAGACTGCGGTCATGAGCAAGCTGAACATCGAGACCTGGGAGGAGCGCTTCGCCGCCGACGAGTACATCTTCGGCACAGCGCCGAACGAGTTCGTGACCCGCGAGGCCGGGCGCTTGAAGCCCGGCGCCGACGTGCT
>JBIIFR010000108.1:0-5653 GCA_044237215.1 Gaiellales bacterium | reverse complement strand
GCGTCCTCCAACGCGCCCTGACGACGGGCGAGCGTCACGCGGTCGGCACGCAGACCCGCCACGAGGCCGGCCGACTGGTTCTGGGCTCGAGCGAACAGGTCGGAGACCGCGTAGGCCTCCGAGAGCGAGGTCTGGGCAAGCAGCGAGGAGAGGAGATCGGGGCTCCCCATCCGATACGACTACTCGAGTCGGCGGCTGAGCTCGGCTTGCGTGACCCGCAGGTTGCCCTTCGTCACCGCGATCTGGCGCTCGTTGAAGGTGATGTCCTCCGCCACCTGCTCGAGCTCGGCGACCGCCCGGTTGTAGCGCTCGATCGCGGGAGTCAGCTCCTCGCCGAGTCGGGCCATCTCCGCGCGCGCTGCCTCAGCCTGCGCACGCCGGTCGGCGACGCCGCCGTTCGGTGCAGCCATGGCCGCCGGTGCGGCGACAAACGCCAGCAGGATCAGGATCAGATACGGAAACGTGGAACGGATACGTGCGGTCACAGGGCTACCTCCAGTCAAAGGGATCGGGCGCGCGGTGATGCGCCCGGCGGGGAGATAGGAGGACTCAGACCTGGATGCGGCAGAGCGCGAGCAGGCAGGGGCTCGCCGGCCTGGCGACCCGGAGCACCGCCAGCGGCTGGGCGTACGGCCGGTCGGCAGGTGGCGCGATGCGCCGCGCAATCCGCCACAGCGCCTGCGGCACGGCAATAACGCCGATCACCACGAGCAGGGTGTTGATGATGCGATCGACGCTCGTCTCGTCCAGGGTGAGGACCGCCGCGCCGCCGATATGCAGGTGGCCATCGGCGGCGGACGCCACGAGCAGCGCACCGAACAGCCCGATCACAACGAGCGAGAGGATGACCAGCAGACGCCGCTGGCGGACGTGCGCGTGAATCGACGTCAACACGCGACGCTGTCTACCAGCGGTCTGCCGCGGTGCCGGCGTCCCCGCCCGCTACGCGGTGCGGTCGAGCACGACGGGTACGGCCTTCGCCGCCCAGGCGCGAGCGAGATTGCGATCCGTCCACTCCGCCTGCTGCTCGGCGAACGCGGAGAACGGCTCGTCCCAGGCCTGCGCCGCGGCGCGGCAGGCGCCGGCCAGCGAGAGCTCACCGGTGTGGCCCTGCGTGGCGACCAACCCCGTCAGCGCGCGCCAAGCGCCCATCGGCTGACGCTCGACGAGATGGCGCAGCGGTCGGGCACCGCGACCACCGAGAATGCCGGCACTCGCGATGCCGAGGCCGTTGCGCGAGAGCGCGAGCGCCGCGCTCTGCGCGTGCTCGGCAAGCCGCGCCTCCACCAGCACGAGCGTCCCCTTGGGCGCGAGTGCCGCCGCGATCTGCTCGATACCCTCAGCCGTCTCCGTATCGCCGGCGCGGAACTGCTCGAGTAGACCCGACAGGACCAGCACCACCGCGAAGCGCTCATCCCAGGCGGCGAGGTCGGCGTAGGCGCCGGCCCGCAGCTCGAGGTCCTTCGCACCCGTCTCGCGCATGCGGTCGTAGCCGGCCGCGATCGCTCCCTCGGCCAGGTCGACGCCGACGAAGTGTCGTTGCGGGTGGCGCGACGACAGCCAGGCCTCGAGGTAGCCGGCGTTGCAGCCGCACGAGAGCACCGGCCCGGGCGGCAAGACGCGCAGCAGCGCATCCGCCCAGACGCCGATCGTCAGCACCTCAACCCAGACGCGCGAGAGGTCCACGCTGATCAGATCCCGCCAGCCACCGGCCGCCAAGGCCGCGGCGACAGCGCCCTCACCCTCGGGGATCGGCCGGTCGTAGCGCCGGCGGATCGCCTCGCGCCAGACGGGGTCCTCGCCACCGCTCTCGGCCTCGCGCTCAAAGCGCAGGCGGTCACCGCGCAGCGCCCGCAGAAGGACGGGGTCGAGATCGGACTCGGCGGCCAGCGGGCGGGCGCCCCAGACGTCGCCGAGGTAGGTGGTCAGGGCCTCAACCGCAGCGGCCTCGACGACGGGGCGCTTCACGCGCGGCCCTTGGTGACGCGGGTGCGGGCAGTTGCGAGTCGCTTGGCGAGGGCGGGGTCGGCTGCGCTGCGCACGACGATCGTCGCGGCCAGCGCGACCGCGGTGTCCGACGGCGGCTCGATACCGGTCGTCGCGATGTCGAGCGCGGCCTCGAGGGAGCCGGCGCCCGAGGCCGCCAGGAGCGCCTCGGTCAGCGGAGTCAGGCGGGGCGGCACTCGGTCGCCCTGCGGCCGCGGACGGCGCGGCTCGACCGCGCCGCGCTCACGCAGGATGCGACTGATCTGCACCTGCACGCTGCCGACCGAGGCGAGTCCCTGCTGCTCGGCGAACTCCTGCGCGAACTCACTCCAGGGGCGCGTGTCCGTCTCGGGCCGGGCATCCATCGCCGCACGCAGCAGCGCTGCCGTCGACGGCTTCCGCTGCTTGGGCGCTTCACTCACGCGCGGAGTATCCCACGCGCAGGAGGGTCAGGCGCTGAGCGGCCGCAGCAGCGCGCGCGCGACATCGATCAGCCGCGCGGTCGCCTCGGCGCCGCTGATGTCGCTCTCCATGGCGAATACCTGCAGCGGGAATCCGTCGAACAGCGCCGACAGGATCTCAGCGATCTCGGCGGCGGGGATCACGGGCACGAACACGCCGGCCGCATCACCCTCCGTGAGGGTGTCGGCGATCGCGGCGACCCAGCGCTGCTGCGAGCGGGCGGCGTAGCGGCGCAGCTCGGGATCCTTGAGCGCCGCACCGGCGAAGTCCAACCACATCCGCCACGACTCGCTGCGCTCGCCGATCCGCGAGCCGATGTAGATGAGCAGCGCCTGCAGGCGTTCCCAGGCGTCGCCGGAGCCGGTACGCAGAATGACGAGCTGCGCGTCGATGTCGTCGACCCACTGCTCGAGCGCCTCGGACAGCATGCGCGAGCGGGTGCCGAAGTGGTGCTGCAGCGTGCCGACCGCCACGCCGGCCTCCTCCGCCACATCCTGGAAGCGCGTGCCCGCGTAGCCGCGCCGTGCGATCACCCGGGTCGTCGCAGCGAGGAGCTCGGCGCGACGCTCCGCAGCGGCCTCCCCCACGGGCGAGCCATCGAGGTAGCGGGAACTCGGCATGGCCGCAGCGTCGCCCCGCGGATGGTCGCTGTCAAGTCGTCCGGAGCCGCCGCACGGTCCAGCGGATGTGACGCGGATATCACCAATCACTTGCATTCTCGGCGGATGCGGTAACAATACGACCGTACGGGAGAGAGAGGGAGACCGTGGACGGACACATCGTTCTCGATGGAGTCACCAAGGCGTTCGGAGAGAACGTCGTGGTGAACAACATCGATTTGAATATTGGCGAGGGCGAGTTCTTCTCGATGCTCGGGCCCTCCGGCTGCGGCAAAACGACGACGCTGCGCATGATCGCCGGCTTCGAGGTGCCGACGATCGGCACCGTCACGCTCGCCGGTCAGGACGTCACCGAGGTGCCGCCCGCCAAGCGCAACGTCAACATGGTCTTCCAGGCCTACGCGCTGTTCCCGCACATGACCGTGCAGGAGAACGTCGAGTTCGGCCTCCGCATCAAGCGGGTCAAGAAGGACGAGGTCAAGGCGCGCGCTACCGAGGCGATCGCCTCCGTGCAGCTCGAGGGCTTCGAGCTGCGCAAGCCGGCCCAGCTGTCCGGCGGCCAGCAGCAGCGCGTCGCCCTGGCCCGTGCGCTGGTCAACCGCCCCGCCGCGCTCCTCCTCGACGAGCCGCTCGGCGCACTCGACCTCAAGCTCCGCAAGGAGATGCAGCACGAGCTCAAGGCGATCCAGGTCCGCACCGGCACCACCTTCGTGTACGTCACGCACGATCAGGAAGAGGCGCTGACGATGTCCGACCGCATCGCGGTCATGAACAACGGCATCGTTGAGCAGTGCGCCGGTCCCCGCGAGATCTACGAGCATCCGACGACCGCGTTCGTGGCCGGCTTCATCGGCACCTCGAACATCGTCAACATGCGCATCGACCGCCACCTCGACGGCAACGCCGTGATGGACCTCTCGGAGGGCCAGCGCATTGTCGCCCGCTCCGACAAGCCGTCGGGCACCCTGCAGGTGACCGTGCGCCCGGAGAAGATCCAGCTCCGCCCCGACGGGCTTGGCGACGACGCCTCGTCCGTCGGCGGCCGCATCGCCGACGTCATGTACCTCGGCTCGATGACGCAGATCACGGTCGAACTGCCGAATGGCGACACGCTAACGGTGCACCGCCTCAACGACGAGGCGGCGACCGCCGACCCGCAGGTCGGCGACACGATTTCGCTGCATTGGGCGGCGGAGAACAGCTTCGTGATCGAGGGCCTGCCCTCGAGCGCGGACGGAGGAAGCACGCCGGCGCATGACGCGCCGGCGTCCGAGTAACGGGAGGGAACCCATGAGCGAGGAAGAGAAGGAGCACAAGCTCCTCAACAGCACGATGTCCCGCAAGGGCTTTGTCGCCATGACCGGCGCTGCCGGTCTTGCCGCTTTTCTGGCGGCCTGCGGTGGCTCGGATTCGAGCTCCGATAGCGTCAACGAGGCGGAGGCCGACGGCGTCACCGCCGAGGAGGCCGCTGCCGGCGGCAGCTTCGACCCGGCCACCGAGCCGGGCGGCCCGATCGAGATCTTCACCTGGGCCGGCTACGACGACACGGAGGGCGATGGCGCCCCGTGGATGTGGAGCCAGTATCAGGAGTCCGAGTACAACGCCGACTCGCCGCTCAAGTTCGTGTTCCTCGAGGACGACGGCCAGGCCCTCTCGAAGGTCGCCTCGGGCTACTCGCCGGACATCTCCCATCCCTGCATCGCGTACACCGTGCAGTGGAAGGAGGCCGGGCTGATCCAGCCGCTCGACCTCAAGCTGCTGCCGGACTTCGACGGCATCCCGACGGCGATCTCCGCCGGCGGCGTCATCGACGGCGTGCCGTACATGGTGCCGTTCGACGTGGGCTTCTCGTGCCTCACCTATGACGCCGACGTCGTGAACTTCGACAACGTCGGTGGCGCGGAGTCGTGGGAGATCCTGCTCGACGACACGTACAAGGGCAAGATGGCCCTGTTCTCCGACGACGTGGCGATCATCAAGATCGGCAACCTCATCAACGAGGGTGCCGTCGACCCGAACGTGATGACGACGGAGCAGATCGCGGCGGCCAAGGAGACGGCCCTCAAGATCAAGCCGAACCTGCGCAACTACTGGACGTCGCAGACCGACACGGTCAACGACTTCATCAACGGCAACCTGGTCGCGACCTACACGTGGCCGGACGGCTACTGGAAGATCAAGAACCACCCGAAGATGAAGGACCGCAACATCAAGTACATGCAGCCGACGCAGGGCCGCCTGGCCTGGGTCTGCGGCATGGTGCTGAGCTCGACCACGAAGCAGCCGGGCCGCGCCTCGCTGGCAATGGCCGCGACCAACACGCCGGCTGCCGGCGCCGCGCTGACGGACGTGTTCCAGTACGCGTCCGCCCAGCAGAAGGGCGTCATGGAGCTGATCAAGGACAAGGACTTGATCGCGGCGTTCGACATCGACAAGCCGGAGGCCTGGGAGCCCCCGAACGCATGGTTCGAGGCACCGCTGCCGAACTACCGCGAGTACGTCACGGCTGGCCAGGAGGTCAAGTCGGCCTAGGCGGATCCGGTGGGGGTCGGCGCAGGCCGACCCCCACCCCCGCCCCGCCACCT
>JBIIFR010000107.1:0-5662 GCA_044237215.1 Gaiellales bacterium | reverse complement strand
CTCGAGCTGCGGCTCGGCGTCGGCGCGCTACTCGCGGCCAACCCCCTCCTCCTGCGCAGCACCTGGTTCGGCATCCTCGACGCGCCCGTGGTGCTCGCGCTCGTGCTGGCCTTCGCCCTCGCGCTGCGGGGCCGTTGGGGGTGGACGGGCGCGCTGATTGGGCTCGCGCTCATCGAGAAGCAGTACGCGTTCGTCGCCATCCCGTTCCTCGCCGTCGCGGCGTGGCAGGCCGGCGGCCGCGCGGCTCTGGTCCGCGCCGGCGCCTGGCTGATCGCTGTCGTGGCGATCGCGACGCTGCCCTTTCTGCTCTGGAACCCAGGCGCGTTCATCGACGACACGCTGATCTACGGCACCAGCGCGTACCGCATCGTCGGGTACGGGCTGAGCGGCATCCTCGTCGACCTCGGAGCCGTCACCCGCGATGGGTCCTATCCGTTCGTCCTGATCGCCCTCGTGACGTGGCTTCCCCTGACGCTGCTCCTGCTGCGGCGCCAATGGCGGATGCCCGCACCCTGGCAGGCCGCACTTGGCTTCGCACTGTCCTTCCTGGTGCTCGCGTGGATCGCACGCTATTTCCAGACCTCCGGCTTCGTCTACCCGCTGGCCGCCCTGCTCGTGGCCGCGGCGATCGCGCTGGCCCCCACCCTCACCGAGGATGATCGCTGATGCATACGCCCCTCCTGCTCGCCCGCCATGGCCAGGCCACCAGCGGCCCCGACCACCGCTGGACCGCCGAGGACCCGCTGACGGCGATCGGCCTCCAGCAGGCGCAGGACCTTGGCATCGCCGTCGCCGCGCGCTCGCCGCGCCCCGACCGCATCGTCGCGAGCCCAGCCGTGCGCGCGCAGCAGACCGCGCAGGCCTGCGCCGACGCGCTCGGCCTGCCGATCGAGACAGATCCCCGGCTGATGGAGTTCGGCAGCGGCGCGCTCAGCCCGTTCACGCTCGCCGAGATGATCGAGCTCGCGCCCTACGACGACATCTGGCATCCGCACGATGCCGCCTGGGACGGCGAGACGATCGGCGCCTTCTGGCAGCGCACGGGCGAGGCCGCGGAGGCGATCTGGCAGGCGGGCGGGCGACCGCTCGTGGTCTCCCACGTCGGCACCACGCAGGGCATCCTGCGCTGGACGATGCGGATCCCGCCCGACGCGCCCGACTCGTTCTCGCTGTTCGTCGGCAATGCGAGCCTGACCGAGGTGGTCGTGCGCGTCGACCGCCACGGGCGGCGGCGGGCCGAGCTGCATCGGCTTGGCTCCACCGAGTATCTGTCCAACGTGACGGACATCTGAGTCCACCCGTCTGGTAGCGTCGCCTGCGGATGGATGCCACGCCCGACAGCCCGCTCGCCGACGACCTCGCCAGCGTCTTTGCGCCCGTCCGCACGACCAACGCCTTCGAGCAGACGGTCGAGCGCCTTGGCCGTGCGATCCGGATGGGTCTGCTCTCCCCCGGTGAGCAACTGCCGAGCGAGCGCGACCTCGCCCAGCTCCTCGCGCTGTCCCGCTCGACGGTGCGCGAGGCGCTCCGCGTGCTGCAGGAATCCGGCTACCTCGAGGCGCGGCGCGGCCGCGGCGGCGGCACGTTCGTCTGCGAGACCCTGCCCGCCGACGCTGCGCGACCACCGGAGGACGGCGTCCGCGACCTGCGCGGCGACGAGCTCGCGGCGCTGCTGCGCTACCGCCGCGTGCTCGAGATGGGTGCCGCTGAACTCGCCGCGGAGCGCTCGACGGCCGCTGAGCGCGAGCGGCTCGCCGAGTTGGTGGACGACATGGGCGGCTTCCACCTGTCGGACTACGTCACGTACCGCGGCATGGACTCGCGCTTTCACATCGCTCTCGCTGCGATCGCCGGCTCGCCCGATCTGGTCACGGCGGTCACCGACACGCAGGCCGCGCTGAGCGACGTCCTCAACGCCGTCCCGCGCTCCGAGGAGTCGATGATCAACTCGCAGACGCAGCATCGCCGCATCCTCGCCGCCCTCGAGGCGCACGATCGGGATGCCGCACGTGTGGCCATGCGGGAGCACCTCGAGGGCATCGAGCACCTGCTCGCGGTCCTGATGCCGAAGGACGGCGCATAGCGCCGGAGACCGCTCGCGCCCTGTAGGCTTGCGGCGATGGACGTCAAAGGACTCGTGTTGTCGGGCGGCGCGGGCACGCGTCTGCGCCCGATCACCCACACGCGCGCCAAGCAGCTCGTGCCGGTCGCGGGCAAGCCCGTGCTCTTCTACGGCCTCGAGGCGATGGCCGCCGCCGGCATCACGCAGGTCGGCATCATCATCGGCGACACCGGCGCCGAGATCCGCGCCGCCGTCGGCGACGGCTCGCGGTTCGGACTCGAGGTCACGTTCATCCCCCAGGATGCGCCGCGCGGCCTTGCGCACGCCGTCCTGACCGCCGAGGAGTTCATCGGCGAGAGCGCCTTCTGCATGTACCTCGGCGACAACCTGCTGCGCGATGGCGTCGCGGGCTTCGTCGACGAGTTCCGGGCGGGCGACGCCGACGCGATGATCCTGCTCCAGCACGTGCCGAACCCGTCCGAGTACGGCGTCGCCGAGCTCGATGCCTCCGGTGCCGTCAAGCAGCTGGTCGAGAAGCCGAAGGAGCCGAAGAGCGACCTCGCTCTCGTCGGCGTCTACCTCTTCACGAGCGCGATCTTCGACGCCGCGCGCAAGCTCGAGCCGTCGTGGCGTGGCGAGTACGAGATCACCGACGCCATCCAGGGCATGGTCGACAGCGGCCTGCGCGTCGAGCCGCACGTCGTGACCGGCTGGTGGAAGGACACGGGCCAGCTCGTCGACATGCTCGAGGCCAACCGCCTCGTGCTCGACGCCATCGAGACCGACATTCAGGGCACCGTCATCGACAGCAAGATCGAGGGCCGCGTCGTGATCCAGGCCGGCGCGACGGTCGAGCGCTGCCATATCCGTGGCCCCGTCGTGATCTGCGCCGGCGCGACGGTCCGCGACGCCTACGTCGGCCCGTACTCCGCGATCTCCGAGGACGCGCTCGTCGAGCGCGCCGAGATCGAGCACGCGATCCTGCTTGAGCGCTCCAGCATCGTCGGCATCGACACCCGCATCGAGGACTCGCTGATCGGCGCCGACTGCGAGATCCGCCGCTCCGACGCCATCCGTTCCGCCAACCGCCTGCTGGTCGGAGACGGCTCGCGCATCGAGATCCTGTGAGCCCCGCGCCGCAGACCACGCCGATCGATGGCGCCCTCGTCGTGCCGCTGACCAAGCACGAGGACAGCCGCGGCTGGTTCCTCGAGGCGCGCAAGGAGTCGTGGTTCACGGAGCTCGGCGGCAAGCCGAGCCGGCAGACGAACATCGTCTACTCGCGCCAGGGCGTGATTCGTGGCCTGCACTTCCACGAGCTCGGCCAGGACGACCTCTTCTTCTGCGCGCAGGGCATGGTCCGCGTGGTGCTGTTCGACCGTCGCGAGGACTCGCCGACGCACGGGACGGCCTGGAGCATCGACATCGGCGAGGACAACCCGTGCGCCGTGTACGTGCCCGGACGCACCGCCCATGGCTACGAGTCGCTGACGGATTGTCTCTTCTGCTACCACGTCACGCACGAGTACAACCCCGACGACGAGAACACGTTCCCCTGGAACGACGAGCGCGTCGCGCACCTCTGGTCGACCGATTCGCCGATCCTGTCGGCCCGGGACGTGATGGACGGATGACCGTGCTCGTCACGGGCGCGGGCGGCCAGATCGGCCGTGCCGCCCTGCGCGAGCTGGGCGATCGCGGGGTCGGCCTGCGGCACGCCGAGCTCGACGTCACCGATGCCGCCGCCGTGCACGCCGCGGTCGAGCGATACCAGCCCGAGCTGATCCTGCACGCGGCCGCCTGGACCGACGTGGACGGCGCCGAGGCCGACCGCGAGGGAGCCATCCGCGCCAACGTCGATGCCAACCGCCATGTGGCCGAGGCCGCCAAGGCGGTCGGCGCGCGACTCGTCACGCTCTCGACCGACTTCGTCTTCGACGGCACGAAGCGCGAGCCGTACGTCGAGTCGGATGCGGTCGGCCCAATTTCCTTCTACGGCGAGACGAAGCTGCTCGGCGAGCGCGCCGCCCTCGACGCCTACCCCGAGGGCACGTGGGTCGTGCGCACCGCCTGGGTCTACGACGAGGAGGGGAGCAACTTCCCCCGTCTGATCCTGCGCCTCGCCGAGACACGCGACACGCTGCGCGTGGTCGAGGACCAGGTCGGCAGCCCGACCTACGCGGGGCACCTCGCCCCGCTGCTCCTGGCCCTGCCCGGCCAGGTACCACCGGGCATCCGCCACATCGCCGGGTCCGGCGCCGCGACGCGGCGCGAGTGGGCCGAGGCCGTGCTCGCCGCCGCTGGTCGCACCACGGTCGTCGAGGGCGCGACGAGCGACGAGTTTCCCACCCCCGCCCAACGCCCCGCGTATTCCGTGCTCACCTCCGAGCACACCGACACGCCGGTTCTGCCGCCGTGGCGCATCGGCGTGGCGGCGTGCATGGCAGGATTCAGCGCATGAGCAAGGTCCTCGTCTCCGGCGGCTGCGGCTTCATCGGCTCGCACCTCGTGCGCCGCCTCCTCCGCGAGCACCCCGACCTCCACGTCGTCAACATCGACCTGCTGACCTACGCGGGACGCCCCGAGAACGTCGCGGACCTCGCCGACGATCCGCGCTACACCTTCGTCCACGGCGACATCAGCAACGCCGACGACGTGGCGCGTGCCGGTGCGGGCTGCACCGGCATCATCAACGTCGCCGCCGAGAGCCACGTCGACCGCTCGATCATGGGCGGCGACGAGTTCATCACCACCAACGTCTTCGGCACCAAGCGCCTGCTCGACTTCGCGCGCCAGCACGAGCTGCGCTACCTCCAGGTCTCGACCGACGAGGTCTACGGCGACGTCGATGCTCCGCACCGCTCGCAGGAGGGCGATCCGCTGCACGGCTCGAGCCCATACGCGGCCTCGAAGGCCGCCGGTGACCTGCTGGTGCAGTCCTACGCGCGCACCTTCGGCCTCAACGCCTCGATCACCCGCGGCTCGAACACGTACGGCCCGTACCAGTTCCCCGAGAAGCTGATCCCGTTGTTCACGACGAACGCCTTCGACGGCAAGGACCTCCCGCTCTACGGCGACGGCATGCAGGTCCGCGAGATGCTGTTCGTCGAGGACCACTGCTCCGCGATCGATCTCGTCTTCCATCACGGCCAAGCCGGCGAGGCCTACAACGTCGGCGCCGAGCACGAGGTACCGAACATCGAGACCGCGCGTCGGATCATCGAGCTGACGGGCGCCGACCCGAACACGCTCAAGAGCGTCGCCGATCGGCCCGGCCACGACCGCCGCTACGCACTCGACTGCTCGAAGCTGCGCGGCATCGGCTGGGAGCGCCTGACCGACTTCGACACGGGCCTCGCGTTGACGGTCGAGTGGTTCCGCGCGAACCGCCCCTGGTGGGAGGCGATCAAGAGCGGCGAGGCGTTCGCCGACTACGCCGCGAAGAACTACGGCTCGCGCAGCTAGCCCGTGCGTGTCCTCGTCGCCCGCTGCTCGATCGGGTACTCGGGACGCCTGACCACGCGTCTGGCGAGCGGCGACCGGATCATCATCTTCAAGGACGACGGCTCCGTCTGCGTGCACGGCCCCAAGGGCTTCAAG
>JBIIFR010000106.1:0-5669 GCA_044237215.1 Gaiellales bacterium | reverse complement strand
TGCACCAGTGGCATTTCATCCACGCCGCCCAGCAGAACGGCGCCCACGTGGTCGCGATCGACCCGCTGCCGACGGATACCGCCGCGCGCTGCGACCAGCACCTGCAACTGATTCCCGGCACGGACGGTGCGCTCGCGATGGGGCTGATGGGCGAGCTGCTCGCCGCGGGAGCCTGCGACGAGGAGTGGCTCGCCGAGTGCACCGTCGGCTGGCCCGAGCTGCGCGAGCGTCTCGCCGACTGGAACACCCTCCGGGCAGCAGAGATCTGCGGGCTCGACGTAGGCGAGGTGCAGGGACTCGCCGACCGGATCATCACGACACGCCCGACCGCCATCCGCATGGGGCTCGGCCTCCAGCGCCACGGGGGCGGCGGTGCCGCGTGCCGCGCGATCACCGTCCTGAGTGCCGTCACCGGAGACTTCCGCCACATCGGTGGTGGTGTACTGGCGGAGACGAGCGGTCGTTTCGATCCGGTCACCGTCGATCTGGAAGAACCTGACGACCTGCCGCTCCCGCCGGCGCGCATGATCAACATGTCGCGGCTTGCCGAAGCGCTGACCGCTGAGGATCAGGATCCCGCCGTCCATGCCCTGGTGGTGTGGAACACGAATCCCGGCGCGACCGCGCCCGATCAGGTGCGCGTGCAGCGCGGCCTCCGTCGCGACGATCTGCACATCACCGTGCTCGAGCACCGCCTGACCGACACCGCGCTGTTTGCGGACGTGGTGCTTCCGGCCACCATGCAGACCGAGCATCTCGACATCCACCCGTCCTACGGTCACCACTACCTGACGCTCAACCTGCCCGCGATCGACCCGGTCGGACAGTGTCTGCCGAACACCGAGATCTTCCGCCGCCTTGCCACCGCCCTCAGCCAGACGCACCCGCGCCTGCACGACAGCGACGAGGACCTGGTGCGGCAGTTCCTCGACACCGAGCAGGCGCGCGAGCGCGGAATCACCTTCGAGCGCCTCCGCGAGACCGGCTACGCCGCCATCGATGACCGCACCGGCACCGCACCACACGCCCACGGCAACTTTCCCACGAGCGATGGCCGGCTGCACATCACGGTGCCTGAGCTGGCCGACGATGGTCTCGATCCGATCCCCGGCTACACGCCGTCGTTCGAGGGAGCCGACACGGTTCTGGCCGAGCGCCGCCCGCTGATCCTGATCTCACCGGCGCACCGCTTCTTCCTCAATTCGACGTTCGCCGACCTCCCCGGACATCTCCGCATGACCGGAGCTCCGACCGTGTTTCTCAGCCCGAGCGATGCTGCTGCACGCGGCATCGAGCCCGGTGATCAGGTCGAGGTCGCGAACGATCGCGGCGCCTTCCGTTGCCTCGCGGCCATTCATCCTCAGGCCCGTGACGGCGTCGCCTGGTCGTACAAGGCCTACTGGGCGAAGGACGGCGACGGCAGCAACGTCAACGCGACGACGCCGGTCCGGGACGCGGACATGGGCGGCGCCCCGACCTTCCACGACAATCGTGTCGAGGTCACGCTGGTGCAGAAGACTGCGCCGGCTGGCGTTGCCGTCGCCGAGGCCGTCGGCGACTAGCCGCTACGACGGCTGCTTCGATTTCTTGGGGATCATCCCGCCCGGTGCCAAGCCGGCCAGGAACTCCGAGAGGCGGCTCGGCTCCTGTCCCACCGCCTCCCGCGCCTCCTTCGCCGCCACGCCCGTGCGCACCACGTGGGCGCCGACGTAGCGGATCGGATCGGGCGGGAAGCTGCCGGGGCGACCGTTGACGAGACCGCAGACGGCCAGGCCGGACCGGTCGCCCAACACCATGCCGGCCAGGATGCGCCCGCCGAGACGAGCTGGCCCCACACCGTTGCCGGAGAAGCCGGCGCCGTAGAGCAGGTGCGGGCGTCCGCCGAGGTTGCCAAACAGCGGAATGCCCGTCGGCGAGCGGTCGATCGGGCCGCTCCAGTCGCGGTCGATCGCGACGTCGGCGAGGTTCGGGTAGAGGCGCCGGAAGCCGAGTGTGACGTCGGCGGCGCGCTTGGGATCGCGGTCGAATGCGCTGCCCATCCGTCCACCCAGGGCGATCCCCCAGCCGCCCTTACCGAAGGCAATCCGCCCGTCGGTCGTGGTGCGGTAGTAGTGGATCTGGAGCTGCGAATCGGAGATGCACTCGCCGCCGGTCCAGCCGATCTCCTCGAGGCGCTCAGGGATCGGCGCCGTCGACACCATGTCGCTGGTGATCGCCACGATCTTGCGGTGCAGTTCGCGTACGCCGGCGGCGTGCGCGTTGATTGCCAGCACCACCTTGTCCGCCGTCAGCACACCGCTCGGCGTCCGCAGCACGGCGGGCTCTCGGCGATCAAGCTCGACCATCGGAGTGTGCTCGTAGATCCGCACACCGAGTTGCTGGGCCACACGCGCCATCCCGCGCACGAGATAGCCCGGATGCACGGTGGCACCCGACGGCTCGAGGACACCCTCGAGGTGCACGGACGAGCCGGACCGGCGGGCCACCTCCTCCGGAGACAGCTGCTGGAACGGGTGGACGCCAAGGCGATCGCACAGCTCGACGGTGGGCGCCCACGAGCCGCGCTGTACCTCCGTGGCCGCCGTCCACAGCCAGCCGCCGCGGCGGAACTGAGCGTCGATGGCGTACTGCTCGCAGGCCGCCTCGATCTCGCCGATGGCGTCCTCCGAAGCCTGAGCCAGCTCGACCGCCTCGCGCTCGCCGACCAGCTTGACGAGCGTCGAGAGCTTGGGCCACCAGCTCAGGACGAAGCCGCCGTTACGGCCCGAGGCGCCGCCGCCGCAGATGTCCCGCTCAATGATGACCACGTCGAGCGAGGGCTCGCGCTCCTTCAGAAGGATCGCGGTCCAGAGGCCGAGGAATCCGCCGCCGACGATCGCGACATCAGCGCGGTCGCTCCCGGTCAGGGCGGGACGGTCCGTCGAGCCGGTGTAGGCCTGATCGAGCCAGAGCGAGCGGTGCGGAGCGTTCATACCGGGATCGTCGCATGCAACCCGGGTCGCCGTCCAACCCCAAGGGGGACGGAGGTAGGCGATACTTGGCCCATGCAGCGATTCCTTCTGCTGATCGGCCTGATGGCGGCCACCCTGACGATCCTCCCGGCCGGCGCTGCTGCGCAGGATCCTGAGACCGCGATTCTCAATGCGCAGGCAGAGGCATCCCTGCCGGAACCGCCGGCGCCAGTGTTCACCCCGGACCCGTCCTACCGCCCCACGCCCCAGCAGGTCCACGTGGCGCGTCTCATCACGCGCGTCGGCGTCTTTGGCCGTCCGGGTGATACAGCTCCCCGCCGGTTGCTGCAGCCGTGGATCGCCAGCACCGGCAACCCCGTGGTGCTGCAGATCCTGGAGCGCACCGTCGCCGCCAACGGCACCGGGTGGCTGCGGGTGCTCCTGCCGAGCCGACCCAACGGCAGCTCCGGCTGGATCAACGAGGCCAACGTGATCGTCTCGATCGACCCCATGCGTGTTCGCATCTCACTCAAGCGCCACACCCTCAGCGTCTACCGCAAGGGCCGCCTCGTTCGCCGTATCGGCGTGGCGCTCGGTGCGGCCGCCACGCCGACGCCGAAGGGTCGCTTTTCGATCTACCAGGAGGTCCGCGAGCCGTGGTTCAGCCCGCTCGGTCCGTGGGCGCTGCACCTGACCGCGCATTCCAACGTCCTCTTTGAGTACGCCGGCGGGCCGGGGCGAGTCGCCATTCACGGGGCGCGCGGCGAGCTGTGGGCCGAGGCCGGCACCAATCCGTCGCACGGCTGCATCCGGGTGCCGGACCCCGGCATCGGCCGCATCACCGCCCTCGTCCGACCGGGCACCCCGGTCGACATCGTCGCCTGAGGGGTCAGTCCTCGACGATCACGACGTGCACGTCGCCGGGACCGTGGACGCCGAGGATCAGCACCTTCTCGATATCCGCGCTGCGACTGGGTCCCGCCTGTAGGGCGAGCAGGCTGCCTGCGTCCGCCAGCGCCGAGCCGGCGAACAGCGCGTGCAGGCCATCCACGATCTGACCCCGATCGACGACGCAGACGTGCATCGGCGCGATCAGCGCGCCGGCGCGTCCGGCACCGCTCGCCGTCGTGACGATCGAGCCCGTCGCGGCTACGGCTGCCGCACAGCCCGTCACCGTCGCGTCGAGCGCACCGGCCCGCGCGCGATCCGGTGCGACGTCGGCGTAGGCCGCGGCCTCAAGCCCCGCCGCCGCGCACGCTGCGACGACGGCTGGTAGGTGGCTGGCGAGATCCGCCGTCGCGGCGACACGCCGCGCACCGGCGGCCACCAGCAGCCCGGCCACGGTCGCCCCGACCTCCGCGGCGGACACGCGCAGGACGGACATCGAGACCAACTCCGCCTCCCGCTGGAAGCGATCGACCGGGTCCTCGCCAGCCCGCAGTTCCGTCGGCGCAGGCGGCGCTGCGGTGCGATCGGGCAGCCCCGGGTCGGTGCCGCGTGGCGTGGCTCGCACGGTGGCGAGGAAGGTCGCGCGGTCGGTCATCGACCCGGCCGCCGCAGCTGCAGATCGCGCGTCTCGGTCCAGCGACGCAGACCGGGGAGCCTCATCGAGACCGTACCGTCCGCCCGGGCCAGGACACCGAGCAGCGAGCGGCTCGCGGCCGTCGATGCGCGGTAGAGGCGCGGACGACTCCAGAGCGCGCCCCATACCGCAAAGGCGATCCGCTCGCCGCGCGGGGTCTGCCCCTCCTCATCACGCTGGCGGCGCAGCCCGCGCAATAGATCGTGCAGTGGAATGCGCACCGGGCAGATGTCGTCACAGGCGCCGCACAGCGTGGTCGCCTGCGCAACCTCGCCGCCCTCGGCCTGCCCGCGGAAGAGCGGGGTCAGCACGGCGCCGATCGGCCCGCCGTAGACCCAGCCGTAGGCGTGGCCGCCGACCTGACGGTAGACCGGGCAGACGTTCTGGCACGCGCCGCAGCGGATGCAGTGCAGCGCCTCCTCGAACTCCCCGCCGAGCAGGGCGCTGCGCCCGGCGTCGAGCAGGACCACGTGCGTCCGCTCGGGTCCGTCAGGCTCGTCGCCGCGGCGCGGGCCGCCGGTCAGCGTGACGTACGTGGTGATCTGCTGTCCCGTGCCGTGTCCGGTCAGGAGTGGCAGCAGGACCGCCAGATCGGCGCGCCGAGGGATCACCTTCTCAATCCCTACGAGCGCGATGTGCACCCGTGGCGCCGACGAGGTCAGCCGCCCGTTGCCCTCGTTGGTGACGAGCAGGACCTCGCCCGTCTCTGCGACCAGGAAGTTGCCGCCCGTGATCCCGCCGTCGGCCGACAGGAAGGCGTGGCGCAGCCCCGCCCGAGCAAAGGCCGTCAACGCCTCCGCCTCGTTCGGCAGATCCCGACCGGCCAGCTCGGAGAAGAGGGCGTGCACCTCGTCCTTGGTGCGGTGCAGGATCGGCGCGATCACGTGTCCGGGCCGGTCGCCCATGGCCTGCACGACGAACTCGCCGAGGTCGGTCTCCACGACGTCCACGCCGGCACCCTCGAGCGCGGAGTTGAGCGAGACCTCCTCGGAGGCCATCGACTTCGACTTCACGACTCTCGCGATCCCCTCGTCGGCACAGATCCCCGCGACGATCCGGCGCGCCTCACCCTCGTCGGCGGCGAAGTGAACGATCGTGCCGCTGGCCTCGGCATGCGCAATCCACTGCTCGAGGTA
>JBIIFR010000105.1:0-5670 GCA_044237215.1 Gaiellales bacterium | reverse complement strand
TAGTAGCCAGAGGGGTCCGGCCCCTCTGTATGGCCAAAGGGGCCTGACGCCTCTGGTCAACTGGTGGTCGACGACGACGTGGTG
This sequence comes from Gaiellales bacterium, assembly GCA_044237215.1. Taxonomy (GTDB): domain Bacteria; phylum Actinomycetota; class Thermoleophilia; order Gaiellales; family F1-60-MAGs149; genus F1-60-MAGs149. The sequence continues at coordinate 5,586 of JBIIFR010000105.1, read as the reverse complement.
ATGAGGTCGGCCTCGAGGCCGAGCATGCCGTCGAGCAACCACTCGGCGACGTACGCCGCGAACGAAGGGCGCACGAGCAGGAGATAGCGGTCCTCGCCCCGGTGCTCGATCAGGACGCCGGCCTTCTGCACCAGGGTCTGAGCGCACTGGCCCGTCGCGAAGACCCGCGGATGCAGGTCGAGCGAGCAGCACGTGGCCAGCACCGTGCGGGCGTCCGCGCCGGACAGCTCGAGGCCGGTGCGGTTGGCGGAGAGGTCGACGACGCAGCCATCGCCGGCGATCGCGTCGGCAAGCAGCGCGACGAGCGAGCGCTCCTCGCCGTCGGCGGCGACGACGAGCCACTCGTCGGGGCCGAGCCAGAGCGCCCGGCGGCCACCCGCCTCGGCGACGCGGTTGGCCTCGGGCAGTGCGAAGCCGAGCGCGGCCTCAACGCGGGCCGCAGCCGGACTGGACGGCTCGAGGCGCACGCCTACCTGGGCGAGGAACGGCACGGTCGTGAGCGTGGCACCCGCGAAGCCGGCGTCGTCGATGCGGCTCTGAAGCGCCGCCAGTGGTGCTGCACGATCAGCCATCGCGACGTGCCCCCTCTTGGTCGAAGATGACGGCGTCGACGATCTGGACGGCGACCGTCCGATCCTCGAGCGGCGCGTAGATGGTCTCGCCAATGCGGCCGCGGCCGCCGCGCACGAGGGCCAGGCCAAAGGTACGGCCCAGCGTCGAGCTCTCGTACGACGAGGTGACGTGGCCGATCATCGGCACGGGGATCTCGAACTCCGCGTCCTCGACCAGCTGCGCACCCTCGGGCAGACGGTCGGCCGGGTCGACCGGGAGGATGCCAACCAGCTGCTTGCGGTCGTCGCGGAGCATGTCCGCGCGGCGCAGGCTGCGCCGACCGACGAACTCCTTGTCGGCGATCATCCAGTCGAGGCCGAGGTCGAGCGGCGTGACCGTGCCGTCTGTCTCCTGGCCGACGATGAAGTAGCCCTTCTCAGCACGGAGCACGTGCATCGACTCCGTCCCGTACGGCGTGATACCGAAGGGCTGACCGGCGGCGAAGACCGCCTCCCAGAGCGCGAGGCCGTACGTCATGGGGACGTTCAGCTCGAAGGCCAGCTCGCCGGAAAACGAGATGCGCGCCACACGAGCCTCGATGCCCGCGACGACGGCATCCTCGAGCTGCATGAACTTGAAGGCATCCTGCGTGACATCGAGCTCCGGCGCGAGCACGGCCATCACCTCGCGGGCCTTGGGCCCGACGATCGCGACGGTGGCCCACTGCTCGGTGACGCTCGTCAGCCAGACGTCGAGGTCGGGCCACTCCGTCTGGAGAAAATCCTCCATCCAGTCGAGCACCCCGGCGGCCCCGCCGGTGGTCGTGGTCGCGAGGAAGTGATCGTCGGCGAGGCGCAGGACGACGCCGTCATCCATCACCATGCCGTCGGCCTTGCACAGGACGCCGTAGCGGGCGCGGCCCAGCTTGAGGCTGCTCATCGTGCCGGTGTAGAGCCGGTCGAGGAACACGCCGGCGTCTCTGCCCTTGACGTCGATCTTGCCGAGCGTCGAGGCGTCCATCATGCCGACGCCGGCGCGCACGGCCGCGCACTCGCGCAGCACGGCGGCATCCATGTCCTCGTCGCCCTGCGGGAAGAACCACGGGCGCTTCCACTGGCCGACGTCCTCGAAGACCGCGTCGTGCGCGACGTGCCACGGATGGATCGAGGTCGTGCGGACCGGGTCGAAGCGGAGGCCGAGCGCACGGCCCGCGAGCGAGCCGAAGGTGACGGGCTGCGCCGGTGGGCGGGCCTTGGACACGCCGACCTGGGCGAAGTCCTGCTCGAAGTGCGCGGCGGCCATGCGACCGGCGTTGACCTTGCTGATGCGGCCCTGCTCGGTACCGGTGCCGACGAGGGTGTAGCGCTTGAGGTGCTCGACGTGGCGGATGCCAGAACCCAGCGCCCGCTCGACACCGGCAATCGCGACGTCACGATGCTGGTCGACGAAGGCGTGCAGGGGATCCGTACCGGGGGTGACGACGAAGTCGGCGGTCTGTCCTTCCGTCGCGTCGTGTCCCTCCGGTGCGGCCGGACCGTCGGCCGTGGTGCCGTACCCCGTCGCCTCAGCGGCGACGAGGCCGACGACGTGGCCATCACGACGGGCGGCGGCGGTGCCGAGGATGCCGGCGGCCGCTCCCGTCACGCGGATGCCGGCAACCTTGCCGTCGGGGACGAAGCCGACCAGCCGTGCGTTCCACCGCGCGCCGCCGGAGACGTGCAGGTGCAGGTCGAAGAGCGGATCCCAGCCGCCGGAGACGGCGAGACAGTCGCAGGCGATCGCCTCGGGGTCGCGGCCGTCGAGCGAGACGATGCGGACGGCCGTGAGGACGCCAGCGGCGTCGCCGTCGGTACCGATCACGGCGGCGCCGGTGCGGATCTCGATGCCGAGCTGGCGGGCGCGCTTGATCAGCGAACCCTGCGGGTCGGGGCGCACGTCGACGATCATCGGGACGTCGACGCCGGCGCCAGCGAGGTCGATCGCGGTGCGGTAGGCGTCGTCGCAGGCGGTGAACACGACGAGGCGGTCGGGGACGATGCCGAAGCGGTGCAGGTACCCGCGCACGCCCGCAGCGAGCATGACGCCCGGGCGGTCGTTGTCGGCGAACACGAGCGGTCGCTCCGTGGCGCCCGTCGCGACGACGAGCTCGTGCGCACGGACCTGCCACATGCGCCGCAGCGCGCGCCCGCCGCGCTCGGCCGGCGGCAGGTGCTCGGCGACGCGCTCCATCAGCGCGATCGCACCCTGGTCGCCGACGTTGAACACGGTGGTGCGGGTGAGGACGATCACGTCGGGGTTGGCGCGCAGGCGCTCCTCGGCTGCGGCCACCCACCGCGCGGCCGGCTGGCCGTCGATCAGCTTCTCGCCACCGAGCAGGGCGCCGCCGAGCTGCGCGTGGTCGTCGACCAGAATCACGCGCGCGCCGGCGTCGGCGGCGGCGAGCGCCGCGCTGAGGCCAGCAGGACCACCGCCGGCGACGAGGACATCGCAGTGCGCGTGACGCTTCTCGAAGCGATCCTCGTCACGGCTCGTCGGCAGCACGCCCTGGTGCAGGCGGCTCTCGACGACGAGTCCGGCGTGGGCCTCGACCTGCGTGGCGCGCATCAGCGGCTCGGTCGTGGCGCCGCTGCCGACCTGCACGAAGGCGTGCGGGTCGGAGACGCCGTCGGTGACGACGCCGCGCGGGCGGCTCATCAGCACGCTGGAGCCGAGCACGCGCACGTCGTTGGCGAGCAGCGCAGAGGCAACGGTGTCGCCGGGGTGCGCCTCGATCGGGCGCCCGTCGTACGTGAAGGTGAAGCTGCGGTCGTGGTCGATCCGGCCGCGGTCGGCGAGGCGCCTCATCGTGCGTCCTCCGGCTGCTCGCCGGCGCGGTAGGAGCCGACCAGCTCGTGGGACTGGTTGTCACGGATCACGTTGAACCAGCGGCGGCAGCCGGCAGCGTGGTTCCAACGCTCGGCGTAGCGGCCCATCGAGTTGTCGCGGAAGAACAGGAAGCGCGCCCATTCCTCGTCGGACAAGAGCTCGGGATCGGCGGGGTAGGCGACGTGCGCCTGGCCGCCGTACTTGAACTCGGGCTCGTCGCGCGGGCCGCAGTAGGGACAACGGATCTGGAACATCAGTGCGCGACCGCGGCCGCGCCGTGCTCGTCGATCAGCTCGCCGGTCTCGAAACGCTCCAGCGAGAACGGCCGGTTGAGCTCGTGCGGCTCGCCGGTCGCAATCGTGTGCGCCATGACGTAGCCGGAGCCCGGCGTGGCCTTGAAGCCGCCGGTGCCCCAGCCGCAGTTGACGTAGAGGTTCTCGACGGGGGTGAGGCCGACGATCGGCGAGGCGTCGGGACAGACGTCGACGATGCCGCCCCAGGTGCGCAGGACACGGGCGCGGGAGAACTGCGGGAACAGCTCCATGCCCGCGCTCATCTGCTCCTCGATGACGTGCAGGCCGCCACGCTGGGCGTAGGAGTTGAAGGCGTCGATGCCGGCGCCCATCACGAGCTCGCCCTTGTGCGCCTGGGAGACGTAGACGTGGACGGCGTTGCTCATCACGACGCAGTTGAGGACCTGCTCGTAGACCTCAGACACGAGCGCCTGCAGCGGGTGCGACTGGATCGGCACCTCGAAGCCCGCCATCGCGGTCAGCAGGCTGGTGCGCCCGGCCGCCACGAGGCCGACCTTGCCGGCGGCGATCGGGCCCTTGCTCGTCTGGAGCCCGGCGACGCGCCCGTCGACGACGTCGATGCCGGTCACCTCGCAGCCTTGGATCAGGTCGACGCCGAGGGCATCGCAGGCGCGGCCGAGGGCGAAGATGACGGCGTCGTGGCGGGCGATGCCACCGCGGCGCTGGAGGGTGGCGCCCATCACCGGGTAGCGCGCCTCCGGCGAGATGTCGATGATCGGGCAGAACTCCTTGACCGCGTCGGCGTCGAGCCACTCGGCGTCAACGCCGTTGAGGCGGTTCGCGTTGACGCGGCGGACGCTCTCGCGCACGTCGCCGAGGTTGTGCGCGAGGTTGAGCACGCCGCGCTGCGAGAACAGGATCTCGTAGTCGAGCTCGTCGGTCCAGCCCTCCCACAGCTGCAGGGCGTGCTCGTACATCGCGGCAGACTCGTCCCACAGGTAGTTCGAGCGGATGATCGTCGTGTTGCGGACGCCGTTGCCGTTGCCGAGCCAGCCGCGCTCGACGACGGCGATGTTCGTCATGCCGTGGTTCTTGGCCAGGTAGTAGGCGGTCGCGAGGCCGTGCAGGCCGCCACCGACGATGACGGCCTCGTACGACCGCTTCAGCTCCGGCGCGCGCCACAGGAAGGGCGCGTTGTGCAGGGCGTGCTCGTTCGGGTCGAGATCCATCGGGCGCCTCCGGCGTGAACAGCAGACTGACATTTCAGAGTCTAGTCGGATCCCCGCCCTCGCGTCAACCGCAGGCCGGTCGCTTGCGGGATCCCACCCGACCTGATACAACTTCTCAACCGTATGGTTGTGAAGTTGAGGAGAACCTGATGTCCGCTCTAACCCCCGAACTCGACGAAGCCGGCCGCAGCACCGCGTGGCCGTGCTGCTCGACGCACTGCTGATCCGCCTGCTGCTGATCCCGGTCGCTCTGCGGCTGACCGGGCAGGCCGCCTGGTACCTGCCGAAGTGGCTCGACCGGATCCTGCCCGACGTGCGCTTCGGCCACTGACCGACACGCTGCCGCGGGGCTTCAACGCTCCGCGGCAGCGACGTCTGGGCGCTGGTCGGCGGCCCGTGGGATACTCCCGCCATGCGCACCTGCCGAGCCGCCCTCCTGCACGAGTTCAACGCCCCGCTCGTGATCCACGACGACCTCGTCGTCGATGACCCGAAGCACGGCGAGGTGCTCGTGAAGCTCGGCGCCAGCGGCGTCTGCCGCTCCGACCTCCACACCATCGAGTGGGCGGGTCGGGCGCCCGTGCCCTCGATGCTGGGCCACGAAGGCGCCGGTATCGTCGAGGCCGTCGGACCCGGTGTGACCACGCTCAAGGTTGGCGACAAGGTCGTGCTGGCGTGGGTCGCGC
>JBIIFR010000104.1:0-5708 GCA_044237215.1 Gaiellales bacterium | reverse complement strand
CCCGGGGGCGTATCGCGCGGCAGGGCGATCACGAGCGCGCCGGCGGCGGTGAGCGCCTCGCGGAAGTTGCGCTCGACGGGGATCAACAGGGGATCGGTCAACTCGAGCGTGACACCGATGCGGGGGCGACGGGACATGGCGAAACGCTATCGCACGAGGGCGTTGGCCGCCGTGGCGGCCACGCGCGGGGCGATCACGTCGACATCTGCGCCCAAGGCGATCTCGCGCGCCCCAGCGTTGACGAGGGCCTTGCCGACGGTGAACGCCCAGGCGACATCGACGCCGGGCTGGAGACGGTCCGTCTCACGCGCACGATCGATGAAGGAGGTGATCGCCCGATCGATGGCGATCTGGCCACGGCTGTCGGGCTCATCGTCGGGCGGTGTGGCCTCGTTGAGTGTGCAGGTCTCGGCGACGGCACGCATGATTGCCTCGATGAATACCTCCACGGCGGCACGCGGATCTGTCTCGCCTATGCTCGCATCGGCTGCCGCCTCCATGCGATCGAGGAAGAGCTCCCGCAGCGCGGCGATCAGCTCGTCGCGCGTGGCGAAGTGGCGGTAAAGCGTTGCGCGACCGATGCCCGCTCGCTGCGCGATGGCATCCATACCGGCCGACGGATCAACGGTCAGCTCGGCCGTGGCGGCGTGGAAGATGCGTTCGTGGGTGCGCTGAGCATCGCTGCGGAGGACGGTCGGCATACACGGAAACGATACACGACCGTCTCAGATGGGACAATAGTGTCTCAGGTTATGTATGCTGCGACAGTCGCAGAGAACTGTGTGCGCGCACACAGCTGATCCCCCAGGAGCAAGCACCGCATGGCAGCCAGCAGCACCCCGAAGAAGTCCGGCCTTCTCGCCCGCCTGACCCATTCGATCGCCGCCCACCCATGGCGCACGATCGGCATCTGGGTGCTGATCATCATCGGCATCTTTGCCGCCGCCGCCACGATCGGCGGCGAGCTCCAGAACAAGTTCACGATCCCGAACTCGGACGCGCAAAAGGCGACCGACCTCCTGCAGAAGCAGTTCCCGGCCCGCGCTGGCGACTCCGCCACGATCGTCTTCCACACCGATGGCAAGCTCACCGACGCGCAGAACAAGGCGACCGTTGACAAGGTGATCGCTGCCGCCAAGACCGTCGATCGTGTGACGGGCGCTGGCGACCCGTTCACGCAGGACGGTGGCGCGATCTCGCCGGAGGGCAACGTCGGCTTCGTTGACGTGCAGTTCGACGGGCAGGGTTGGGACCTCCCCGCCAATGTGATCCCTGATTTCAAGGACGCCACGACAGCGGCCGCCGCCGGTAGCTCGGTCCAGATCGCCTACACCGGAGGGGCTGTGCAGGAGCAGCCGCAGCAGGGCGCCTCCGAGCTGATTGGCATTGGCGTGGCGATCATCATCCTGCTGATCGTCTTCGGCACGCTGCTGCCGGCGCTGATCCCGATCTTCCTCGCGATCCTCGCGGTGGCCCTCGGCCTCTCGATCCTCACAATCGCTGCCGGCTTCACCGACTTCAACACGATCACGCCGATCCTCGCCTCGATGATCGGGCTCGGGGTGGGCATCGACTACTCGCTGTTCATCCTCACGCGCTTCCGTCAGGCGCTGCACGACGGCGCCACGCCGAAGGAGGCTGCGGCAGTGGCCGCCTCGACCGCCGGCCGCGCCGTCATCTTCGCCGGCGCAACCGTCGCGATCTCCGTCATTGGCCTCGTGACGATCGGCCTCGATTTCCTCACCAAGATGGGCATCGGAGCGTCGCTATCGGTCCTCACCAGCGTCGCTGTCGCGGTCACGCTGCTGCCGGCCGTGCTCGCGCTCCTGGGGCACAAGGTCGACCGGTTCAAGATCCCGTTCATCAAGACGCCCGACGACTCGCTCGCCGCGGCCAAGCAGACCGTCGTCGCCCGCTGGGGCCGCTTCGTCACGCAGCGCGCCTGGGTCTTCCTGATCGTCCCGCTGATCGTGATGATCCTGTTCGCACTCCCCGTCCTGGGCATGAACCTTGGCGCGGCCGATGCGGGCACGGCCCCCAAGTCCACGACGCAGCGCGTCGCCTACGACTGGCTCGCCGAGGGCTTTGGCCCGGGCTTCAACGGCCCGCTGATCGTCGCCGTCGACACGAAGGGCGACACGGCCGTGGCCGACACGCTGCAGAAGGCCATCGCGGACACGCCAAACGTCGCTGCCGTCACGCCCGCGATCCCCAGCCCGAACATGCAGGCGGCGATCATTACGGTCTACGCCAAGAGCTCGCCGCAGGACGTCGCGACGGCGGAGCTCGTCGAAACGCTGCGGAGCACCACGATTCCTGATGCGCTCAAGGGCACGGGAGCCACGGCGTACGTCGGCGGTGCGACCGCGGCGTTCGAGGACATCGCCGCGACGATCTACTCGAACATCCCGTGGTTCCTCCTGTTCGTCGTGGGCATCACCGTCGTGATCCTGACGATGGCGTTTCGCAGCGTCATCATCTCGATCAAGGCCGCGCTCACGACGATCCTGTCGTGCGCGGCAGCCTTCGGCATCCTCACCCTGGTCTTCCAGGAGGGCTACGGCGCGAGCCTGATCGGCCTCGACAAGACGGGTCCGATCGAGTCGTTCCTGCCCGTGATCGTGTTCGCACTGATCTTCGGCCTGTCGATGGACTACGAGGTCTTTCTCGTCTCCCGTATCCGCGAGGCGTTCGTCTCCGGCGACACGCCACGCGAGGCGATCACCGACGGCGTGGCGACGATCGGTCGCGTGATCATCGCGGCCGCGCTGATCATGGCGTCCGTGTTCTTCGCCTTCATGACGGGTGTGGACCGGACGATCAAGGAGTTTGGCCTGGCTCTCGGCCTCGCGATCATCCTCGACGCCTTCGTCATCCGCCTCACCCTCGTGCCGGCGCTGATGCACCTGCTGAACGAGCACGCCTGGTGGATCCCGCGCTGGCTCGACCGGATCCTCCCGCGGCTGACGATCGAGGCCCCCGAGGACCGTGGCCACATGGAGACGACGGCCCACCCGCAGAAGGAGTCCTAGCGGTTTCGTTTACGAGCGGGTGCGACGGGTTCGGTGCGACAAAGGGGTCAGACCCTTTCGTCGCACGACCGCTGAATGCGCGTGAGCTCAGGCAGGTGTCTTGCCGGTCGTACGACGAAAGGGTCTGACCTCTTCGTCGCACGACCGCAGCATGTGCGTGAGCTGAGGCAGGTATCTTGCCGGTCGTACGACGAAAGGGCCTGACCCCTTCGTCGCATCCGTACCGGATCGGCACTTCAACGCGCAGCCACGGAAGCTGTCGTACCGGCTCGTCAGCGGAGCAGCTGACGGTCCGCAGCGGGGACAGGCCAGATAGGGAGAACGCTGTCTGCCGGCGGGCGACGACTCAGTCGCTGGCGGCAGCCGCAGCGGCCTCGGCCTTGCGGTTCGAACGGACGCTGGCGAAGATGCCGATGCCGAGGATCGTCAGGATCACGCCCAGGCTGATCAGCGGCGGCATGTGGTACCAGTGCGAGATGATCATCTTGAAGCCGACCCAGCCGAGCACGATCGCCAAAGTGGGCTGCAGGTAGACGAAGCGCTCGAGCGACGTGGCGATCGCGAAGTAGAGTGTGCGCAGACCGAGCAGCGCGAAGGCGTTGGCGGCGAGGACGATGAACGGATCGTCCGTGATCGCGTAGATCGCGGGCACCGAGTCGACGGCAAACATCAGGTCGAAGAACGCGAGGGCGAGCAGCGCCACGAAGAGCGGCGTGAAGAGCCGCTTGCCGTTCTCCTTGACCGTCATCGACGAACCGCGGAAGTCCTCGGTCATCGGGATCACGCGCCGCATCAGCGTGAGGATCTTGCTGTCCTCCGGATGCTCCGTCGTGTCCGTGTGACGGGCCATGCGGATGCCCGTGATGATCAGGAACGCGCCGAAGATGAAGGGCATCCACCAGAACGCCTCGAGCAGTGCGCCGCCGATCCCGATCAGGACGCCGCGCAGGACGATCGCCATGATCACGCCCCAGAAGAGCGCCCGGTAGCGCAGCTCGTTCGGCACGGCGAGCGCGGCGAAGAGGATCGCGAAGACGGCGACGTTGTCGATCGAGAGGCTGTACTCCACGAGGTAGCCGGTGAAGAACTCGGTGCCAACCGTTGGGCCGAGCATCACCCAGATGGCGACGCCGAAGGCGATGCCGAGGCCAGCCCAGATGCCGGTCCAGATGAACGCCTCGCGGGTCGGGATCTCCTTGTCGCTCCGGTGGAACACGAAGAGGTCCAAGATGAGCGCCGTAAGGACGACGACGGGCAGAGCGATCCAGAGTAGCGTTGCGGAATCCATCAGTAGGCTGCCCTAATCATGCACCATGCGGTTCGCGACAGGCGGGCTCGCGGACGGCTCGCGGCTATTTGAGGCCCTGACGGGCCTCGCGCACGAGGGCCACGCACTCGGGGTAGATCACGGTGATCGCCGCGCGCAACTGGGCGGCCTGCTCCTCCGGCGTGCCGGTCGGCGTGAACTGCCCGATGGCGGCCGTCGTCATCTGCACCGCCAGATGGATGGCGTTGTCCGCGAAGGCAACGCTCTGGCTCTCCTGCGCCTGCTCGGCGAATTGGCGCATGGCGTTGTTGAGGTCGTCGGGATCGAACATCCCGCCGAAGCCGAAGGGGTTCTCGCTCATACCCGGATCCTACTTCGTCTCGGACAGACGCGCGGTCCAGATGTAGACCGGCTCCACGGGCGGGCCGTCGGCGACGCCGAGCCGATCGAGCTTGCGCAGCGTCTCCGCGGACGTCGCGTCGGTGACGTGCCCGACGACGGCGTAGATCGGCTCGAGCATCGCGCCACCCGCTTCCGTCGACACGATGAAGAACTGGGAACCAGCCGTGCCCGCCGGCTCGTTGCCGGTCTTGGCCATGGCGACGTCGCCGTTCTTGTAGCGGTAGTCACTCGGCGGTGCGGTAGAAACCGTGTAGCCAGGACCACCCGCGCCTGTGCCCTGCGGGTCGCCGCCCTGCACGACGAAGCCGGGCACGACGCGGTGGAAGGAGAGGCCGTCGTAGAAGCCGGCCCGGGCCAGCGCCGCGAACGACGCCGTGGCCGAACCGCCCGTCGTCGGATCGAGCACGATCGTGAGCGGGCCGCACGACGTGACCATCTCCACCGACCAGGTGGAGGTCGGGGGCACGAGCGGGTCTGGCGGCGCCTCCGCGTAGGTCTGCTTCGGCTCGCCTGCGTAGGGCGGCTTGCGGTGGTTGCAGCCGTCGGCGCCGGGCTCGAGCACCGGGGCGACGGCGGTCGACACGGGCGGGGCCTCCACCGTCGACGTTGTCTCGGCGTCCTGGCCGGGCAGGCTACAGCCCACCAGCAGGGCGGCGATCGTGAGCAGCAGTGCGAGCGGCGCGGCGCGGCGCATCAGTCGAGCGATTCCGGCGTTGCAGCGAGGCAGTACGCGGCCATCAGGGCGGCCGTCGCCTCGAGGTCGCCGAGGTCGCAGACCTCAGCGGGGGAGTGCATGTGGCGGAGCGGGATGCCGAGCAGTGCCGCGCGCAGGCTGCGCACGGAGGCCAGCGTGTTATCGACGTCGGTGTGGGTGGACCCGCCCGGCATGGCCTCCATGCCGTACGGGATGCCGTGGGCGTTCGCCAGCTCCTCGAGGGTCGCGGCGACGGTCTCGTCCAGGCCGAGGCCACGCGTGATGATGGTGCCCGCGCCGAGCTTCTGCGGCC
>JBIIFR010000103.1:0-5711 GCA_044237215.1 Gaiellales bacterium | reverse complement strand
CGACGGAGGCGACGGCGAGCACGAGGACGCCGAGCAGACACAGCGCGAGTCCGTGCAGGGCGATGCGCTCCGGCGTGAGAAACAGGGTTGACAGCGTCGCCGCACCGGCGGCCGCCAAGATCCCGAGCAGCGGCACGCGGAACACGATCAGCCCGCTCGCGCAGACGACCAGGAGGCTGAGCACGATCAGCCGGACGCCGACCACGGCGTCAAGCTCGCCGACCGCGTCGGCCGGGAAGATCACCCGCACCCACGCCGTGCCGGTGTTGCGGAGGACATCCGCGGCCTGATCCAGATACCCGCCCGCGCCGAGGTAGCCGTCGCGTCCACGCACATCCTCGCGCCACAGCCACGCCCCGCTGCGGTCGCCGACGACCAGCGCCACGCCGACGAGGGTGGCCACCACGACGGCGACGAGGCGGAGCGCGCGCGGCCGCAGCGCGCGCAGCAGCCAGGCGACGGCCCCCACGCCGACGACCGCCACGCCGAGGCCAGGCCAAGGCAGGGCAGGCTCGACGAGCAGCCGCAGGTACCCCACCACCCAACCGGCGCAGAGCAGGTAGAGCAGCGTGGGCACGATCGCGTGGCGCAGAGCGGACCTCATCAGGCGAGCGCTTCCGTGGGCGCGGCGGCGGCAGCCCCGAGCGCAGCCACCTCGACGTTCGTACCCGCCAGGGCGTCCCACGCCCCGTCGGCGGCCGCAGTCGTGCGCACGACCCGCACGGGGACGTAGGCGGACTCGCGGTCGAGCAGGGCGGCCAGCGCGGGGGATGTCGATGCGGTCAGGAGGGTGAGAGCCGCGCCGGCGAGCAGTGATCGGTCGCGCAAGACGACCTCAGCCAGCGGCGCGTCGCGGTCGGCCTGCGCCCCGGCCAGCGCATCCATGGCCGCGAACCACGACCCGCTGCCACCGTCGAGCGCGATGCGCTGCGTCGTGGCGCCAGCCAGGACGAGCGTGGCCTTCTGGCCGCTGTCCGCCACCCCGCGCACCAGCGTCGCCGCCACCCGCATCATCGCGTCGACCCGGTCGCGCTCGCCGCCGAGCAGCGCGCGGTCGAGATCGACCACGAGCGTGAGCTCGGCCCGCGCCGCGTCATCCATCTCGCGCACCATCAGCCGCCCGGTCCGTGCCGATGTCTTCCAATCGACGCGCCGCAGCGACTCGCCCTCCTGGTGCTCGCGAATGCCGTGCAGGTCGTACCCGACCGGCTGTGCGCGGCGGGCCGCCCGCCCAAGCTCGCCGTCCCCGGCCGCACTACCCACCGCCGACTCTGGTTCCACCCACGCGGGCCAGACGATCACCGTCGCCGCACCCGCCAACGCGCGATCCGCACGGACGAAGCCGAACGGATCGCCCAGCGCCAGCTCCCCGTTGCGCACGGGGTGCACGCCTCGCGGCAGGGCCGGCACGTCGATCACCCCCGTCTGCACGCCGTCACCGGTGCGGTGCAGCGGCGCGGTGACGTCGCTCGCGCCGATGCGCAACTGCAGCCGGCCGCTGCTCGGCGCCGCGCCCTCCACCTCGGCCGTGCCCGTGAACGGCACACCCTCCTGCGGGCGCGGCGGGGCGAACGCCAGCGTCAGGCGCAGATGCGCATGGCGGTGGCGCCGGAGGATGGCCACGGCGCCGAGCGGGCCGAGCACGAGCGCAAGGGCCAGGGGCACCAGCGCCACCGCGCCGAATCCGACCGCGACGCCGTACGCGACGATCCCGCCGGCCAGCGCAGCCCATCCGCGGCGCGTCAGCATGGCTACATCGGCACCGGCGTGCGCGCCACCAGCTCATCGACGATACCCGCCGCCTCAGCCCCGGCGGCGCGAGCCGCGCCAGCCAGCTGCAGCCGGTGTGCGAGGACGGGCACCGCGACGGCACGCACGTCGTCGGGAGTGACAAACAGCCGCCCCTCGAGCAGGGCGCGCGCCCGCGCCACGCGCATCAGCGCAACGCCGGCCCGGGGGCTGGCGCCGAGCGACAACCGCGCATCGTCGCGTGTCCGCTCGAGGATCGAGACGGCGTAGCCGTTGACCGCGGGCTCGACGTGGAGCGCCCGTGCCGCGGCGATCGCGGTGCGCACGTCGGCGACCGTCGCGACGGGCTCGATCGCGGCAACGGGATCGCCCGCGCCCTGCTCGGCGAGCAGGCGCTCCTCGTCCTCGCGCGTCGGGTAGCCCATGCGCACGACCATCGCGAAGCGGTCCAGCTGGGCCTCGGGGAGTGGGAACGTGCCCTCGAATTCGATCGGGTTCTGCGTGGCGACGACCATGAACGGCGCCTCGAGGACGTGCGTCTCGCCGTCCACCGTGACCTGCCGCTCCTGCATCGCCTCGAGCAGCGCAGCCTGCGTCTTGGGCGAGGCGCGGTTGGCCTCGTCGACGAGCACCAGGTTGGCGAAGATCGCTCCGGGGCGGAAGCGGAAGAGGTTGGTGCTCTGGTCGTACACCTGCACGCCGGTGATGTCGCCCGGCAGGAGGTCGGGCGTGCACTGGATGCGCGCGAACTCCAGGCCGATCGACCGCGCCAGCGCACGGGCCAGCGCCGTCTTGCCGACGCCGGGCACGTCCTCGATCAGCACGTGACCCTCGCTGATCAGCGCCATCAGCACGCGATCCACAAGGCCGGGCGGGGTGCGCACGGCCGCATCGATGGCCGCGCGGATACGCGCCATGGAGGCGACCGCGGTCGCAGCCTGCTGCTCCGTCTCCGTCATCTCCACCGCCTCAGTCTAGGGCCGGGCGGGCAGCGGGGGATATTCCGTGGTAAGCGGTCACTGCCTGTGCCTTCGCAGCGGCCGCGGATTCAGCGGAGCGCGGCCACGGCGAGGGCACGACCAGAGCAGGTAGCGTTGGGGTATGCGCTTCCACCTCTGCATCGCCGCTGCCGCGCTGATCCTGCTGGGCCTCGGCGCGGGGGCATCCACCGTGCAGGCCAAGCCGACCGTCGGCGCGCCGCGGACGCTCGACACGGCGGTCGGCGAGCAGAAGGGCATCCGCCTCCTGAGCGACGACGCCAGGGGCAGGCACTGGATCTGGCTGCGCCAGCCGAGCCGCCGGATCGTGGTCGCGCACGTCCCGCAGCGGCTGCCCGAGAACGAGGAGGCCGTCAACGGCCTGCCCGGGCGCACCGGCGTCTACGTCACCGGGCGCCGAGTGGGTACCACCACGGGGCTGCTCGGCTACGTCTCCCGTGACGGCTCGCGGCTGCTCAAGACCGTCCTGCTGCGCATCGTCGTGCAATAGCGCAGAGGGGAATGGCCCGACCGGCTGGCGCGCGGTCGACGTCTGGCGGACGCCCGGCGGATGATCAGGCAGAGGGTCCGAGCACGTGCACCTCGTCGCCGAGCCGGACCGTGCCCGGGGTGATGACGTCGCAGTAGACGCCGAGGTCGGGGCGTCCGCGCACGGCCTTCATCGCCCGCAGCAGCGGCAGGTCCTTCTCGCCGGTCCTCGGGTCGCGCGTGGTGGCGACGCAGCGCTCGCACGGCTCGCGCACGGCGAGCACGACCGCGCCAATCGCGATGTCGTGGCCGATCCACGTGTCCTCTGCGAAGGCCTCGCCGCCGGCGAGCGTCATCGTCATCCGGAAGCGCCGCTCGTCCAGCACGCCGTGGCCGAGCGCATCGATCGAGGCGTCGCCGATCAGCGAGACGGCGTTGACCGACCAGCCGCCGCGCCCCTCGCGGATGCGTGCCAGACGCACCGGCTCGCCGAGCACCTCCGACAGCGGTGCCGCCCACGGGCCGTCGACGAGGTGTGCGGTCTCCGGCTCGTCGGAGTCCCAGATCAGGTCGACCGGCTCGCCGAGTGCGGGGTCGGGCGCGGCGACAACCGTGCCGTCGGGGAAGCGCATCGTCAGGGTGGTGCCGTCGTACTCGGCCTCGGTCAGGCAGAGCCGGCCGTGGCTCCAACTGCCGGCCAGCTCGCCGGCGGCATTGACGACGAAGAAGCGGCGGTCGAAGGGCGCACCCTCAGGCCCAAGCTCAAGCGCCTCGCGCTCCACGAGGGCCAGCCCCTTGACGGGCGAGTGCAGCAGACGGGCGACGGTGACCACGCTGGCAGTATGCGCTGTCGGGTCAGGCCGCGGCGGTAGCAAGCGCCATGCCGATGGCGCCGGCGCGATCGCTGAAGCCGTACTCGGCGGCGCAGGCGTCGAGGTCGAAGTGCGGGAGGCTGAAGATCTCGATGTCGATCGCGGCGCCATCCGCATCGACGAGCACGACACCGCACGACACACCCTCTCGATCGCGGACCTCGATGCCGTACGAGATCCGCCCCTCCGCCAAGTGGATGATGTGCAGGCCGCCTTCCGCCTCGTATTCGACCGAGAACGACATGGGCGCATTGTAGATCCTCACCGTGGTCTCCTTCGCATTGGCTTTCCCCGCCGATCGCCGTCATTCCACCATGCGGTGATCACGATGATCTGCTCACCGGATTGCCGCACAATCGCAATCAGCGTGCCTTGCGCGAAGTCGCGCTGGAGGCGCAGCCCGACCGGCGGGGACCCTGACAGTCGCGCCGACTCCACCGCATCGGCATCCACGATGCAGGCTGCGATCTGCTCCTCGGAGATAAAGGCGATCTCGAGTTTGCAGCGCACGTGGTGGGTGAGAACGATCTCCACGCCCGAACGATCACGAACCGCCGCGCTCCGGCGCTGCGCGGGATGTACCGACTTCGCGCCGCTCAGATGCCGGCCTCACCCACCGTCGGCACACCGTCCGACAGACCGCGGATGGCTCCACGCCAGCCGTGTCAGGTCAGGCCCTTGCCATGTGTTTGAGGCCGCAGGTCTCGTCTGACAGGATGCACCTCGTATGAGCAACCGTGTCCTGATCATCCGTCACGGCGACGACCCGCCCGACGACCGGGTCAACACCTACCTGCACCTGCGCGGCTTCGACCCGGTCACGATCCGCCCCTGCAACGGCGACCCTGTGCCACAGCTCGACACCACCTGGGCCGGGAGCGTCGTGCACGGCGGCCCGTTCAGCGTCTTCGAGGAACAGCAGCATCCGTTCCTGCGCGAGGAGCACCGCTGGATCAGCCAATGCATTGAGCGCGAACTGCCGCTGCTCGGCATCTGCCAGGGTGCGCAGTCGATCGCGTACGTGCTCGGCGCCGAGGTGGGGCCGCCCGCATCGGGGCTACACGAGTTTGGCTACTACGAGCTGACCCCGACGGCGGCTGGTATCGCCGAGGGCTTCCTCACCGCGCCACTCCACGCCACCCAGGCGCACTTTCACACCTTCGCGCTGCCCGCGGAGGCGACGCTGCTCGCCTCCAGTGAGCTGTACCCGAACCAGGCCTTCCGTCACGGTGCACGCACGTACGGCGTCCAGTTCCACCCCGAGGTGACGATCGAGGGCTTTCGCCGCTGGCAGGCCGCGTCGTGGGCCGCCTACGGCCAGCCGGGCGTGCAGACCCGCGCGGAGCAGGACGCGCTGATGCTCACGCACGATGCCGCACAGGCCGCGTGGTTCTACGCGTTTCTCGAGTCGCTGTTCGGCGCGCGCAGCGAGGACGAGCCGTTCACGCCGCCTCCGGTCGCGACTCGCCGCTAGCCGCGCGCGGCGCGGGCGACGGCGTTCCGCCACCCGCGCACCGACGCGCTACTTCGTGACCGTGAAGTACTTGACCTGGGCCTTCGTCGTCGTCGTGCTGTCGGAGGCGGTGATGATCGCCTTCCACCGGCCGGTCGTCAGCGGGGTGCG